>JASHPC010000020.1 GCA_030038335.1 Vulcanimicrobiota bacterium | reverse complement strand
ACGATCGCGTCGACGATGGGTTTCGCTTGCGGCGTGATCTCGAAGAAGGCGCCGTACGCGGCGCGCAGCTCGACGTAGTGCAGATGCGCGGCGACCGCTTGGCGCACGATCGCAGCGGGATCGAGCTTCGCATAGTAGATGTCGTCGATCGGGTCGGTCGTGTAGTAGAGCCACATTGCGCTGCCAGCGGCGTTCTGGATCGAGGTTCTCGGCAGCGGACCTGGCACGTGCACGAGATTCGTGAGCGTCGTGACGCCGCTTCGCGTGACTGCGTACCGATAGACGCTGCCGGGAACGGCCGTGAAATCGCGATACGTCGAACCGCCGGGAACGCGCGCGAGCGTGACGCGCGTGCCTCGAGCGTCAATGCGCGCGATGGTCACCGGTGAAGGCGAATACGGAAACCACCCTACTTGCACGAGATGCGGACCCACGGCGCCTGCGACAACGCGCGGCACGTGCCAGTCGCGCGTGTCCGTGCGCACGACCACGGTTGCGAGTTTCGGCAGCGTCGGTTGCACGGTGAGCGTTATCGGGCCGTCGCGATCGACGGAGACGATCGCCGAGGGCTGCCCGTAGCGCATGCGGTTCTGCCACTGCGCCTGTCCGACGGAAGGAGCCCAGTTGAGATTGCTGTTGGCGAGAACGAGCGTCGTGCGTCCTTGCGCATCGAAGAAGTGGGCGATCGCGAGCCACTGCGCGTAGCCGTCGGGACTCACGCCGAGAATGCGCGTCTCGATGCGAACGCTCGCCGCAGAATTTCCGGCGTAGACGGGGGTCCCTGAGGTTGCCTGCGTCGGCCCTGGCGTCTCGTGCGCAAGCGGAGGCGGTGCCAGCGGCGCATGTCGCGCGCACGCAGCGAGCGCAAGAACGATCGTCAGCGCAACGAGTCGCAACGGCGTCGCCTTCATGCGACTTCGAAGAGTCCCGCTGCTCCCATGCCTCCTCCTATGCACATCGTGACGACCACGTACTTCACGCCGCGGCGTTTGCCTTCGATGAGCGCGTGCATCGTCATGCGTGCGCCGCTCATGCCGTATGGGTGGCCGATCGAGATCGAACCGCCGTCGACGTTGAAGAGCTCGTTTGGAATGCCAAGTCGATCGCGGCAGTAAACGGTCTGCACCGCGAACGCTTCGTTGAGCTCCCAGAGCCCAACGTCATCCAACTTCAAGTGAAACCGCTCGAGAAGCTTCGGAACGGCGTAGACGGGAGCGATGCCCATTTCACTCGGCTCGTTTCCTGCGACGACCATGCCGCGATAGAATCCGAGCGGCGTGATGTTGCGCTTCTCGGCAAGCGCCGCATCCATGAGCACGACGGCAGCCGCTCCGTCGGAGAGTTGCGACGAGTTACCCGCCGTAATCGTCGTATCGTCCACGCCGGGTACTGCGCCCTTGAGCGCCGCGAGCGCTTCGAGCGTCGTCTCCGGCCGATTGCCCTCGTCTTTCTCGAGCACCACGCGCTCCTCGCGCACGGCTCCGCTCTCTTTGTCCTCGACGCGCTTCCACGTCGGCAGCGAAACGATCTCTGCGTCGAAGCGTCCGGCTTGCTGCGCGGCGGCCGTTCTGTGCTGGCTCTGCAACGCGTACGCATCTTGCGCCTCGCGCGAGACCGCGTACTTCTTTGCGACGTTGTCTGCGGTGTAGAGCATCGGCATGTAGATGTCGGGCGTATGGCGCAAGAGCCATTCTTCGTCGAATCCAACCATGTTCAAGTTGTTCTGCACCATCGAAATCGACTCGCAGCCGCCGGCTGCGACGACGTCCACTCCGTCGACGATGATGCGCTGCGCCGCCGACGCGATGGCGTTGAGCCCGGAGGCACAGAAACGGCTCACGACCTGACCGCAGACGCCGACGGGCAAGCCGGCGCGCAGCGCCGTCGTGCGCCCAAGATTGTTCCCCGTCGCGCCTTCGGGAAGACCGACGCCGATGACGACGTCCTCGACCTCTCCCGGAGCAACGCCGGCGCGTTCGACTGCGACTCGCACGACGTGACCCGCCATCGTCGGACCGGGAGTTTGATTGAACGCTCCACGGAACGCGCGCCCGATCGGCGTTCGCGCCGCCGAAACGATCACGGCTTCACGCATCGGAGATCCTCCCTCCCGATTGCGCCTTCTCTTCGAGGAGCTTCGCGGGTCTCCAGTGCTCCCCGAAGCGATCGCGAAAGCGCAGAATTGCGTCGTAGACGATCTTCGTGCCAACTTCGTCCGCGTACCACATCGGTCCGCCGTGGTACGGCGGGAAGCCGTATCCGTAGACGTACACGATGTCTTCGTCACCCGGGCGCAGCGCGACGCTTTGCTCGAGCAGTGCAGCGCCTTCGTTAATGAGCGCGTAGAGACAACGCTGCGCGATCTCTTCGTCGGTGACGTCCGAACGCGCGGCGACGCCTGCCTTCTCTGCCTCTTCAGCGAAGAGCGCCTCGATTCTCTCGTCACGAATCGGCTCGCGTCCATTCCCAACGCTCTTGTCGTACCGATAGTATCCGGCACCGCTCTTCTGGCCGAAGCGCTTCATCTCGTAGAGCCGGTCGACGACCTTCGTTCTCGCCGTCACGAGCTGCGGGCTCGCTTGCGCGATGTGCCACGTGACGTCGATACCGGAAAGGTCGAACATCGCGAACGGCCCCATCGGAAAGCCGAACTCTTTGAGCACCGCATCCACGCGCCACGGAGCGACGCCCTCCTCCGCCAAGAATACCGCCTCGCGCGCGTAGTCGAAGAGCATCCGGTTCCCGATGAAGCCAAATGCGTTTGCGGAGAGCACGGCGACCTTGCGCATGCGTTTCGCGACGGCGAAGGCCGTTGCAATCGCGTCCGGACTCGTCGCGGACGCGCGGACGACCTCGAGCAGCTTCATGATGTTCGCCGGCGCGAAGAAATGCATGCTGAGAACCTGCGCAGGCCGCTTCGTTGACGACGCGATCGCGTCCACGTCGAGCGTCGACGTATTCGAAGCGAAGATTGCACCGGGTTTTGCGACCGCATCCAGCCGCGCGAAAACCTCTCTCTTAACCTCCAGCGCTTCGAAGACAGCCTCGACGACGAGATCGCACTGCGCAACGTCGGCGTACTCGCTCGTGAAGCGAATGGACCTGCCGCGCGTCCACGCTTCTTCTTGCGTGAGCCGGCCGCGCTGCACTTGGTGCGCATACATTCCGAAGATCGTCTGCTTCGCGCGCTCGACCTGCTCGTCGACCGGCTCGACGACCGTCACCGGAATGCCCGCGTCCGCAAAGCAGATTGCAATGCCGGTTCCCATCGTTCCGCCGCCGATGACTCCGGCGCTCGCAACCTCGACGGACTGCGCACCCTCGAGTCCGGGAATCTTCGAAAGCGCGCGCTCCGCGAAGAAAACGTGGCGCAGCGCGAGCGACGGTGCGGAGCGAACGAGCTCGTCGAACAAACGCTCTTCGCGGGCAATCCCGTACGCAAACGGAAGCGTCGCGGCGGCTTCGACCGCGTCGACGAGCTTGTGAGCGGCATATCCGCCGCGCTCCTCGCGCGGAAGCATCTTGTGCGCGAGCGAGACGAGGTACGGCAGCGCCTGGGGAACGACGCCTTTGGGGAGAATCGCGCGCCGCTCCGAGAGACGGCGCTTGCCACCGTTCTTCACTGCGCTGACAGCGGCGCCGACGGCATCGTCGCTTACGTCGTCGAGCACGCCGGCCGCGTGCGCATCGTCTGCCGTTAGCCTGACGGATTTGAGCACCGTCTCGAGCGCACGCTGCACGTCGAGGACGCGCGGCAGACGCTGCGTGCCACCCGCGCCCGGCAAGAGCCCGAGCTGCACTTCAGGAAAGGCGAGGCGCGAGCGCGGTGTTGCGACGCGGTAGTCGCACGCGAGCGAGAGCTCGAAGCCACCGCCGAGCGCGTTTCCGTCGATCGCGACTGCGAAGACCTTCGCGCTGCGCTCGATTGCCGCGATCACGTCACGGATCGTCTTCGCTCCAGGATCGGGCTCGCCGTTGAAGTCATTGACGTCGGCGCCTCCCGAAAAGATGCCGTTCGCGCCGGTGACGACGACGCCGCGAACGCTCGCGTCGGCATTCGCCGCTTCGAGCACGCGCAGCAGCTCGGCGCAGAGCGCAAAAGAAA
>JASHPC010000238.1 GCA_030038335.1 Vulcanimicrobiota bacterium | reverse complement strand
CGAACGACCGCTGCGGAAGTGGACCGCGTCATCGGCGAGTACTCGTCGTGAGCTGCGCTCTCGGGATCGTAGCATTATCGGATGCTGCGCAAGAGGCAAAAGAGCGACGCGCTTCCGATTTGCATTTGGTACCTTCACTTCCGCCCGTGTTGCGGATCGATGGCGTGTTGGAGCGCGTTTCCGGACCAGATCTGGAGGCGACGGACCTCCGTGTGATGGCGGACCGTTTCCTGGACGATGGCGAAAGTGCGGAGTTAGAGCGTCACGGCGACGTTACGACGTCGCGACTCGAGCGAGACGGACCGATTCGCATTCACGCTACGCGGACGGCGGACGGAATCGCGCTTTCGTTGCGATTCCTTTCACAGAGTATCCCTACGCTTGCAGACTTGTCGCTGCCCGACGTCGTGGAGCGCATGATACGGCGCCCGTTCGGGCTCGTCATCGTCGGAGGCCCGACCGGAAGCGGCAAGTCGACAACGCTCGCGGCTCTCGTCAATACGATAAACGCGAGCTCGGCGAAGAAGATCATTACGATCGAAGATCCCATTGAGTACCGCATACGTTCGCAGCGTTCGCTCGTCGTACAGCGCCAAGTTGGTCGGGACGTCGAAAGCTTTTCGCGGGCCATTCTCGGCGCTCTACGCAGCGATCCTAATGTGCTCGTCGTCGGAGAGATGCGTGATTGTGCAACGATTACTGCTGCCGTAATGGCGGCCGAGACCGGACATCTCGTGCTATCGACGCTTCACACAGGAGACGCAGCGCAGGCGGTCGATCGCCTCATCGACGCGTTTCCCGCGGAAAGCGTGCAATCGGCGCGCAGCCGAATCGCGCGCGTGCTTATAGGATGCATCTCGCAGCGACTCGTAGAGCTCGCAAGTGGACGCGGTCGTTGCGTCGCAGCGGAGGTACTCGTTTCGTGCGATGCGGTGCAACACATGATCCGCGAGGGCAAACAGCACCAACTCGCCAACGCGATTGCCACCGGTCGCCGATTCGGAATGCAGACACTGGAGGGCCACCTCGCCGACTTGGTTTCGTCTGGAATGATTTCGCAGCTGGCCCCTTTGGATGATGCCTAGTGATGATGTCGTACCGGTATGCGGCGCGCTCTCATGCAGGCATTCTCGTGTCGGGGACGGTTCGCGCAGCGTGTGAAGCCGACGTCGTGGCGACGCTTCGGTCGCGACGACTCTTCGTAACATCCGTGTACGCTTCGGATGATGTGCGTGGCCGAATTGCCGGACTCGGGGACCGTTTGAGCTCACGACGCGCGGCACGAACCGCCGCAATGCGCGCATTGGCAATCCTGGTATCTTCGGGGGCTTCGTTGCTTCGCGCGCTTGACGTTGCGATGGAGCAGTGTGGGGACCGGCGCTTTGCGGAGTCACTGCAGGCCGTCTCCGACGATGTGAGCGGCGGCGGATCGTTCTCGGAAGCGATGTCGCGTCGGACCGCCGACTTTCCAGAGAGCATCGTGGCGATGGTCAGGGCCGGGGAGGCGGGTGGCATTCTCGACGACGCACTAGAGCGAGCGGCGACGCTTCTTGAGTCGTACGAGACCATGCGACGGCAAGTCGTCACGGCGCTGGCATATCCAATTTTCGTGCTGCTCTCGGCGTGTGGCCTCCTGCTGTTCCTCCTCGTCGGTACGATACCTGAGTTTTCGTCGATTCTAGAGCAACTACACGCGGACGTGCCCATGCCGACGCGTGCGCTCATCGTTACAAGTGCCGTGGTCCGAAATCCATGGGTGGTCGCCGCAGGGGTCGTCGCTGCAGCACTTCTCTATAGCGGCGGCACGATCGCGTCGCGGATGGCGCCAGTCTCGAGCTGGTTGGATCGCGTGTTACTCGATGCACCGCTCATTGGAGCGCTTCGGCGTCAGACGAACACTGCAGCGTTTGCCAGAACCACAGGCACCTTATTGCAATGCGGGCTCTCGGTCACGGCTGCCCTAGACGCATCACGAGGAGTACTAGGAAGCTCGACATACCGCAACGCGGTCTCGGTGGCGCGAGCGCTCGTCGAGGACGGAGTTACCCTATCTACGGCACTTGGAAAGAGCGACCTGTTTGGCCGTCTATGCGTGCAGATGGCCGCTGTTGGGGAAGAGTCCGGAGCGCTCGACACCGCGCTGGTGCGCGTTGCCGAGCACCTCGAGGACGAAGTGGCCCACGGCGTTAAAGGCGTCGCTTCCGTTCTCGAACCTCTGCTTATTCTAGTGCTTGGCGGCGTCGTGGCAGGCGTGGTCGCGTCGATTATCGTTCCACTCTACGCAGCGATCGGAAATATTCGTTGACAACCGAATGCCTCTCGCGAGAAGCGGCCATCGGACGTTTCTGGTACCTATGCGTCCGCGCCGCGCGAAGATTCACGCGTCCGGGGCTCGATCGAGCCGACCTTCAGCAGGTCGCGGCTATAGGGCTCATCAAGGCTGCGGACCGCTTCAATCCGGAATCTCGCACGCCGTTCGAAGCATATGCCTGGCTATTGATGATCGGAGAGCTTATGCATCACGTGCGCGACTTTGAACGCCTCGTACGCGCGCCGCGGCGACTGCGCGAACTAGAGAAGAAGTGGCTACAGGCCGAGCACGACATATGGATGGTCAAAGGCCGCGAGGCAACGCATGCGGAGATCGTCGCGCTGACAGGCGTGAACGCAGCGGACTGCCGCGATCTACGGCACTATCGCGCGGCCGGCCACATCGTTCCCTTCGACGCGTTGAAGGCTCCGGAGCAACAGACGCTCGCGTACACAATCGAAACGGAAGTTGACCGAATAGGGATCGAGAGCATCGTGGAGCGCTTCTCCCCGCTCGAGCGCACCATAATTCGCGAAATCTACGAATACGACACGCCAATTGGCGCGCTTGCGAAAAAGCTTGGATATTCGCGAAGACACGTCGCACGATTGCACCGTCAGGCGCTCAGGAAACTCGGTGCGATCATGCGTCCCTCTGACGGTTGTCGAGGGCATTATTAGCCCAGGAGGACACACCGACATGCGACGACAGAACGAACGCGGGTTTACACTGATTGAAATGATGATTGTCGTTGCGATCATCGCCATACTGGTAACGATTCTCGTGCCGAACCTCATGCAGGCCAGATCGCAAGCACAGACCGCGGCGTGCGAAAGTAACTTAAAGGAAATTGCAACTGCGCTGGAGTTGTACGAGACCGATCACGACGCATATCCTGACAGTGGCACGGTCGACGGCAATAACAGCGACTTCCTTCCTTACATGCAGCAGGTTCCCGTGGATCCTGCGGCCGGTCCCGGGAAGCCCTATACGTTCACTGTAACGACGAGTGGCAACTCAGCGCCCAGTTACGTCATTACGTGTCCGGGTACGCACGACCCATCGACGTTAAAAGCGATTGATCACGGCGATAATAACGCGACGCATATTGAGTACGGTTCACAGAGCGGCTTCTCCGCCGTCAGTTCTCAGTGACGCGTGGGAAAGGAAAGCGCGGTTGCAGGCGCCGCGCTACTGGCGGGCTTGGCGTCGAGCGTCAGTCCGTGCGCGGCTGCGCGCGCGGCGGCGCTCTGCGGAATCGTGCGCGGAAGCTCAGGTCGCGAACGTATCGTTCTAGTTTTAGCTTTTGCCGGCGGTCTGGGCGCCGCGTGCCTTGCCATCGTAAGCTCGATAAGCTTGTGGCGGTTAGTCGTGCATATCTCGTCGTGGGCATACGCGGCGATTTCAGCAACGTTATTGTGGCTCGGCGCCAAGACTCTTTTCGGAGCGCAGCACTCCATGTGCCGTCAGCAGCGACTTGCACCAGTCGCGCCAGTCTCGACTGGAGCCTCCTTCCTGACGGGAGCTGCGTTAGGTTTTGTGGGCTCGCCGTGCTGTATGCCAGTCATCGCGTTTCTTGCCAGCATGGCCGCAGTGAGTGCCACCCGAGTCGATGCGAGCGTCGCGGCGGTATGCTTCACGATCGGTCACGTTGCACCGTTGTTGTTGACCGCTAAGGAAATGAAAGTGCCGAGACTTCTTCCGGGAATGACGGCGTTATCGCTCGACACGATAGCGGGAAGCGTCTTGATCTCCATGGGCGCATATTATGCGCTGCTCGCATGACCCTGCTCCCGTACGGGCTGATATTGCGACGAGGCGGGCTCGCGATGCTCGCGATTACGAGCGCATTTGCGCTCGTGCGTGGCCCGCTGTCGTTTGCGCTCGTGGTGCGCGGTGACGATTTGCTCTATCAGGGAAACGCTGCGCGCTCGCTCGTAATGTATGCGCGCGCGCTCGCCCTTGACGAGAGTAACGGCACTGCAGTGGACCGTTACGCGTTCGTCTCTATGACATCGCACCAAGGGGCGGCGTTGCGCGATGCCATTCGCGTCGCGTCGCCGTATCTGCAGCGACACCCATCGGACGACAACGTTCGCATGGATCGCGCGCTTTGCGAGTACCGTTTAGGCGATGTGAGAAGGGGCGAGTCCGATTTCGAACGAGTTGGGCGCGATCGCCACGATGCGCGCGCTCTCGTATTCGCAGGGTACGCGGCGCTGCGCAGCGGGGCGAGATCGAGGGCGCTTCGCTGGTGGAGAGCTGCGCTCGGTGTACAGTCGGGATATGTTCCAGCGCTACGCGCCTTGACCGGGCGATGAGCGTAACGTTCTTTGTGTTGGAGGCAATGTTAGTGTTTTCGACCGGGACGCTGCTTGCGCGTCACGCTGCTGAGCGCAATGGATGCAGAGTGCGGTTGCGTGCGGACGTCGCGTTGGCAGGCACGGCGACGCTTGTGCTTGCGATCGCCGGATCGCGCAGTCGCTTTCCAGAGTCGATGGCGCTTCTAATTCCGGCCGTGGCTATAGCGAATCTCTCAGCCGCAACGGATGCGCAAACAGGTTACATCTTCGATTCGGTCGTTGTCTTCGGTGCTATCGTCGCGCTCGCCATCGGCTATGGCGAAGGCCGATGGCAACACATGATCTTCGGAAGCATTGCGGGAGCGTCTCTACCTCTGGCCCTTCACGTTGCGAGCGACGCAAAAGGCCTCGGATTCGGCGACGTGAAGCTCGCAACGCTATTGGGAGCCTTTGAAGGGCCAACCGACGTTCTGCGTACCCTCGCTATAGCGTGCATTCTTGCCGGAGCATTCGGAGTGTGGCTCGTGCTATCCAGACGCAGTGCGCTGCGCGATACAATTCCGTTTGGACCGTTCCTCGCTATGGGTGTCCTGAGCATCGCCGGATGGACGGTTTGGCGATGAGCCATAGGAACACGTTGGGTATTGATTTGGGTTCGACTGGCGTACGCATCGCGATGGCCGAACGAGGTCGAGGTAGCGCTCTCTTCATTAGGGCCATTGCATCGCGCGAATTGAGTGACCCCGCCGCGAAACGCGCAAAGCCGGATGAAATGATCGCGCTACTCATCGAGGATTTGCTTCGGGAACTTCGGATGAAGCCACGCGAGTGCATAGCGGCCCTCGCTCCGCCTCACGCATCGGTACGGCCGATCCAGTTCCCAAAGATGTCCGCTTCGGAACGCAGGCGCGCGGCCATGTTCGAGGCGGACCCAAGCGGGTTGTCCCAACGGAAGCTTATGGTTCGTCTGCACCCAATCGATACAGCTTCTCAACTTTACGCTCTCGCGACCGGCGATCCTAACGCGTTGGCGTGGCGAACCGGAACTCTCCGTAAGGCGGGGCTCCGAGTGCTCGCAGTCGACCACGAGGGCTGCGCACTACAGCGAATTTTCGGCGATCGTTACGACGCCGTGATCGACGTTGGCTATGAAACGACGCGTCTGCACGCATTCGAACGCGGCCTGCCTTTGTCATGGATATGTCCAGTAGGTGGCAGGCAGATAACGGAATCCATAGCGCAGGAGTTTGCGATCGACATCCAGAGCGCCGAGCGGCGCAAGCGTATCTTGGGCATGTCGGGAGCCGATAGGACTGCACTGGATCGCTGCGCGGAAGCACTGGGCGCGCTGCTCAAGGCGGCTAGAAACGGAGTACGCCGCTGCGATCGCATCGCGATGCTCGGGAACGGCGCGAGGCTTGCGGGCCTGGCAGAGGCAGTTGCAAACCGCGCTAACGTAACGATCGAGATACCGGTGCCAGACGTACTCCGCCGCTCGAAGTTACCCGAGGACGTCCTTCAAGTGTCGGCGCCGGAGTGGGCGCTCGCGGCAGCGCTAGCCACGTGGTACGCTGCAGGATGAGGATCGATTACCTCCATGACGGGCCTCCCGAAATGTTTGGGGTGCTTGCCGGCGCCCTGCGATCGAGGCAGCTTCGCACGCTGGGAAGCGTATTCTTGGCGGGAACGTGTGCACTCAGCGCCGTTTGGTATGCAGAACACGTGCAAGTCCGCGACGAACGATCTGCATTGCAGAAGCTGCAGCTTCGCGTGGAGCGCGGCAACATCGAGGCAGCCAGAGTTCGAGCGGAAATACGAAGCCTGGAAAACCTGCGTAAGCTCGATGGGCGGGTCCGCCAGATTAAGCGTTCTGCGGATCTTACGGTCGCGAAGGTCTCCCGTGTAACGAACGCTCTTCCCGACAGTATCTGGCTCACGCGCATGGTTCTCGAGGAGACCGGTGTGTCGCTCGAAGGACGAAGCGCGAGCCTCGGTGCGCTAGGCACTCTGTTAGCGAGTGATTCAGCGGCAGCACTGGTGTCCGTGCATGCGCCAGTCGACGCATCGCGCAAGATCGTAGATTTTACAATACGCGTTGACGGTTAGCGCATGCAGCCGCGATTCGTGTGGGCACTATGGTGCACTTCGGCCGCGTGCCTCGCGGCAATCTGGATCGCCTTCGTCTATCCGGAACGACGAGTTCTGGTTTCTTTAGGGAATCAGACCAGGGCGCTCTACGAGCGAGCGAACGAAAGCGATGAGATTCTGGCGAGGGAGCCTAGACTTAGAGAGGAGCGTCGCAGTTTCGAACGAGAGATTCGTCAACTCGCCGGAATGGATTCGGGGATAGGCCCGTTGCTCGAAATACTCGGGCGGAACGGGCGCGCGCTCGGGGTGCGTGTCGTTGCGATTGCACCAGCAGGATCGTCTTCCGGTCCAGGCACGAGCAATGGACTGCGTTCTGAGCGATTCACCGTAGACGTGGAAGGCACATTTACGAAGATCCTTCGTATACTTGACGGCCTGGCAGACGCTTCAAGCCTCATTGGTGTCGATGCGATGAACATCGACGTGTCCGACAATCGAGCGGAGCGGGTACCGCTATTACGTGCGCGCATTAATATTGATCTATATTCGCTCTCACCCGGTTGGGAGAAAGGAAGCTTTCGTGAGACACCGCGCGTCGACCCAAAGAGGTAGTACGGTGTGTACTCGCACGGGCATTCTCATGATGATGCTCGCCTGCGCATTAGCACCGTTTTGTGGAGTTACTTCTGCAGACGAAGGAGCGCACGTGGTGCGCTCGCGGGAAGGCGATAGAGGCAGCTTTACGTCGTTCGTACGAGAGCAGCCGAGTCTACCAAAGCGCGATCCGTTTGTTGCAACGGCGGTAGATTTGCCGCATGACGCCGCTGTCCAAGCGATTGTTATCGACGGGAAGGCGCGAGCGCTCGTACGCCTTGGAGGGAAAACGGCAATTGTCGGCGTCGGCGACACGATTGCGCAGTTGACGGTTGTTTCTATAGGGCGCAACGGCGTTGTCCTCAGCGACGGTACGCGCATTCCGCTCGGTGAGCAGCCTTGAACGCACGCCTCACGGCTCTATTCGTGGCGCTGATCTGTCTGGCGGCTTCGCCCTCCACAGATCCGGTCATTTCTGTCGATGTACGCGATGCCTCGCTCGCGGACGTTATAGCTCTGCTTGCGGAGCAGTCGGGGGTCAACGTCGTGGCGGACGGATCGGTTCACAGCGAGCGGATAACGCTCCATCTTAGCAACGTCCGTTTTCACCAAGCGCTGACGCTGCTCGCTGCCGCTCATGGGTTGGTCGTAGTGCGCCGAGCGGACGCTCTTGTCGTTGGTACGCCGGAGGCGCTCGACCGCGAACAAGGAGCCGCACCCGTGACCGCGACCGCATTTCGGTTGAGATACGCATCGGCGGAAGACGTACAGAAATCGCTCGCTACGGCTCTGCCTTCAGATGCGATCGTCCTTGCCGACAAGCGAACGAACTCACTTGTCGTGACGGGCGATGCGATCGCGGTCGCACGAGCGCGCTCTCTGGTGGAGGCGCTCGACGTTGATGCTGGTGCAGGTCGACCTGCGGAAACGCAAACCGTTGCATTCCGGTTGAGATTTTCTAGAGCGCCAGATGTCGCCAAGGAGCTCAAAGCGCTTCTCCCGGACGACGAATTCGTTGCGGACGAGCAAGAAAACGCGATCATTGTCATCGGCAACTCAGATGTTCGCGAACACGCTCGTGAGGCAATTGCGAACCTAGACGTACCAGGACCACAAGTGCTCTTCGAGGTACGCGTAGCGGACGTTACCCCCGTGAATGACTCGTCGGACTTTGGCCTGGAATTTGGCGGTCTCGACTTACAGGGAGAGCCCCTGAGCGGAGGCGCGACGTACGCATTTACCGGAGCGAGCGTTGCGATCAACGTCCGTCTAAATGCGATGCTTGCCAAAGGACGTGCGCAGATTCTTGCAACCCCTCGCCTCGTCACGCTCAACGGCAAAGAAGCCGACTTGCTCATCGGCGAAACATATCCGGTGGTCTATAGCACGTCGGTTCTCGGAAGCTCGAACGTGCAGTTTGTCGACGTCGGCGTGAAGCTGCGACTGACACCCGTCATTGGACCGGACGGAAGCGTTACCGCGGAGTTGCACCCCGAATACAGCGAAGTCCAGGGATTCACGTCAGCCGGGTATCCGATCATTGCCAACAGAAAAATCGATTCAACACTTCGCGTCAAAAGTGGGGAAACGATCGTGTTGGGTGGACTGCTTCGCGACTCATCGAGCGAAACGATCTCGCGCGTACCATGGCTTTCAGACATTCCGGTGCTTGGAAAGTTCTTCGAAAACAAACAGGCGTCGCGCGAAAGAGACGAGATCGTCTTTCTCATAACGCCGCACATTATCGACCCGCAAGTGCCGCCTACCCACTGAGCAAGGAGGGAGCTTTCGGGCCGCCAACGATGCCGGGGTGGAGTCCGATGTCGTCGTCGTCGGGGCGGGCGTCGCGGGGCTCATCGCCGGCGATCGGGTTGCCGCGCAAGGCGCAGGATGCGTCGTGCTCGAGGCAAGCGCGCGCGCTGGAGGCAGAGTCTATAGCCTCACAGATCCACGCTCTTCAGTGGCCCTGGAACTGGGCGCGGAGTTCATCCACGGATCGCCCTCACCGACGTTCGAGCTTCTGAAAGAGATTAGCGCGACGCGCTGCGACACCGTGGATTCGCGGGTAGAGTTCCACCGAGGTCGCATCGTGAGCGAGGCTCCCCGCGATTCAGAGCTCGAGAGACTCTTGCGGCACGTCGATGAACTCGACCGCGACGTCTCCGTCGACGATTTCTTGAAAGGATTTGCGAGAGACGCAAACTCGAAAGACGCGGCGCGTTGGATGCGCGCAATGGTCGAAGGTTTCGATGCTTCAGATCCTAGCGTCGCAAGCGTGCGCGCCATAGCAGAAGAGTGGGCGGGGGACGCGGGAATCAACGGCGCCTCGGCGCGCCCTGTCGGAGGCTACGGCCCCATCGTCGAGCATCTGCTCCGTCAAGTGGAGCAGCGCGGCGCACAGGTGCTCTTCGGCACCGTCGTCGACGCGATCGCGTGGAAACGCAACGGCGTCGAAGTGCGCGGCACGCGCGACGGCGAGCGATTTGCAGTAACAGCGCGCGCCGCGATCGTGACGCCGTCTCTCGGCGTTCTGCAGAGTGGAGGCGTCCTCTTCGAGCCAGCGCTGCCGAAGGAGCATCAGGACGCTCTCACGATGCTTGCCATGGGCCCCGTCTACAAGGCTGTCATGGTCTTCGAGGAGCCGATCTGGGAACGCGTGCGCGAGGGTGCTCTTCGCGACATCGCGTTCATGCACGACGAGGACGCGCCATTTTCGACGATATGGACCGCGCTTCCGATGCGCTCGTCTACGCTCGTTGCATGGGCCGGCGGTCCGCGAGCCGCGCAACTCGCGGGAAAGTCGAGCGACGAAATCTACGCGTGCGTTTTCGACTCCGTGGAGTGTATACTCGGAAGAGACGCGAGCGATGCGGTGCGGAC
>JASHPC010000237.1 GCA_030038335.1 Vulcanimicrobiota bacterium | reverse complement strand
GGTAACCCCTCGTGCGGGTTCAAATCCCGCCTTCCCCAAGTCGCGCGCTTGTTCAGCAACGGCTGACGCTCAGCTACGTAGTCGGAGGATGGCCGCAAGACCTACGGAGCTGGGAGAATAGCTGCGCGGCGTAGTTTGAGTCGCTAGCCATCTCCAGAATACTTTCGTCAGGATACCGCTCTATGTAGTGCTCCGCGCACTCGCAGACCGGATAGGGATCGCCATCTCTCTTCGTGTGTTTGCTGGCGGCGCCTATATGGAATCCGCTGGTGAAGGCGCAGGCAACGGTACAGCGTTAGCCGGATTCGTCCATGTCGTTCCATCGGAAAACCGCACCACGGCCGGTACCACGTCATAGTCGGTTACGTCTGCTCCGTAGGGATTGGGCACGTCCCACGCGTTCGCGTCATTCGTGGTTTCCATTGAAGCTCGCAAGGTGGGACCGACGTGGTCCGGTTCGATAGCAACTGACGGCGCAAACACTCCCACGCTGAAGACCTGCTGTACCCCTAGAAACTCTCCGACTGCATCACGCATTACAATGAGCCATTTGATCGCGGTAATCGGCTTGCTCGAGACATTTTTAAATGTAACGCCGCACACCAAGAGGTCATCAGTCGTGTTCTGCGTTGCGAAGCCACTGCGCCAAATCTTCAGAACCTTCACCGGAGCCGGACCTGGAGATGGACTCTGTGCTAGAGCGGCCGCCGCAGAGCCGAGCGAGAGGAGCAAGAGGAATACGCCCAGCCTTCTCATGCTACATCGTTCGTCCTCGGCAATGCGCGACCCCGCACGTAGGCGCAATCCAAAGGACGGCCAGATGGGAGATCGAAGTATTTTCAGGCATGCAAACCACAACGCATGACGAGTTTGCACCGCCCGTAATAACGGCGACGCGCCGCGATTTCCTTGCCGCCTCTTCGGCCTTTGCAATGACGGCGCTATTCCCAGCGGTGGCGATCGCTGAGGAGAAGCTTTTCACGGCAGCGCAGGTAGCTTCCGATCTTGACGCTATCTGGTCCACGCTACTCGATGTCGGCGCCGAACCGTTCTTCACATCCGATCGGGCTGCCGTCACCCGGCTCTACCACGCGACGCGATTGTCGTTAACCGGCTCGATGAGCGTTCGGGAGGCATGGGTTGCCATCAGTCCTGTTCTCGGCGCACTCAACGACGGTCACGTCGCGCTTCTCTTTCCGGAGCCACTCAATAGCGCCGCCCTTGGCTTCCCGTTGTACTTCGTACTCGCCGACGACAATACGCTTCTCGTCGTCCACGACCGCACCCGAACGGTTCCCATTCCAAGTCGCGTGGTCTCAATCAATGGCGTTTCAGCAGAACGATTTACGAGCGTAGCACTAAGTGCTTTCGGAGGCCAGACGGAGAGGTTGCATCGTGACCGTATATCGTGGGCCGGTGCGTGGACGGCAGTTGCCCTATTCGGCGATCGGCCACCCTATGCCATAGACTTCGTCGGACCGGACGGAAAGGCACGCAACGCTACGATTTCCACGTCTGAGACACCCGCGCCAGGGACAGCATCTCCGCCGCCGTACACGTATAGTACGATTTCAGAAGGAACCGTCGGCTACATCAACTATCGCAGTTGCTCCGACTTACAACGGTTTAAGATGTTCCTTGACGAAACATTCGCGAACATTCGGCAATCGCCGGTACGCGCGTTAATCATCGACATTCGCAAGAACGGTGGCGGCGATAGCCGTCTCAATGACGCACTTTGGACATACGTCAGCACGAAGCCGTTCACGCAGTTCGGTGGCTTCATCGAAAAGGCGTGCAGTCGACTGAAACGTGAGTACGGGCGCGAGAAATACGTCCAGATTTATGGTACTGACGCCTGGAATGCGCCCAATGGCACGATTCTGCGGGGCGGGTTAAATTCCAACTCCGATTTGATAGTCCCCGGACCGCTTCCGATACGGTACAACGGCCCGGTCTACTTGTTGATCTCCCCGGAAACGTTCTCGTCGGCAATGTCGTGCGCGCTCGCCGCGAAGGACTACGGCCTTGCAACAATCGTCGGCGAAGAGACGGCGGAACCTGTTAACTCAACGGGCGAAGTATATGAAGAAACTGTGCCCAACACCGGAATGGTTGCCAACCTAACAACGAAGGTCTTTTTCGCGCCAAAGCCGCACCCTAACCGGCAAGGAGTTGTGCCCGACGTTGTCGTTCCAACGACGCCCGCGGACACCGCCGCAGGTCGCGATCCGGTGCTTGCGCGTACACTGGCTATGATTGCGCATGGGTGAGATCTTCTACGATTGGATTGACTCGCCGATCGGCACGATAGCGTTCGTCGTAGGGGGCGGCATGTTGCGTGCCGTCGAGATCGCGGACGACGCCGATACAGCGCTTGCGCGCGCGGGTAGCCGTTATGGCGCGATGGAACGAAACTACGGTACCTTTGCTCACGACGTGCGTGACCGGCTCGAAGCGTACTTTCGCGGCGATCTTACCGCCATCGACGGAATCACTGTCGGCGCAGATGGAACGACGTTTCAGAAAAGTGTCTGGCAGTCGCTGCGCGCCATTCCGGCGGGAACCACAACCACGTATGGCGCCATTGCCGTCAGCGTCGGCACGCCGCTTGCTGTACGTGCGGTTGGCGCGGCAAACGGCGCAAATCCCATTCCGATTGTCGTTCCATGTCATCGCGTCATCGGAGCAAACGGCTCGCTAACAGGGTATGGAGGCGGTTTAGCGCGCAAGGAATGGCTTCTTCGACATGAAGGCGCTCTGTTGCTATAACGTTGCGCAGAAGGAATGGTGCGTCGCATCGCACACTTCCAACGGATGCTCCTAACGAAAGAGATCGATGAAGTTGCCGAAGACATCCAACGGGAGGCGTTGGAGCGATCGTACGTCAAGTGTCTTATGCCCGAGATCGTGGGCGAAAAGCATTTCTGGCGCGTTCTCGTGGAGATGTTCGTCATCGTGTTGCATCGCAGGGGCTATCTCATCGTGAAGCAAGAGCTGCTTCCTGAAAGGTTTATGGAACGCCAGCGGTGAGTCGATTGGCTTAGCCCTACCGCGGGTAAGCGTGGGAGCATGAACACGATTGCACGCATGGCAAGTGCAGCACTCCTTGCCTCCTCGCTTCTACTTCTGCCGACATGGGCGTCTGCCCAGACGATGGCGCCCGCGGCATCTCCCGGCGCAAGCGCGCCGGCAAACGCCGGACCCAATCCAACGGCAAACCCAACCGGCGGCTACAGCCCCGCCGGTATGGCGACCGCCACCCCCGGAACCTATCAAACCACAACGACGACCACCACGACGTACCACCACGGCGGCGGGGGGCTTTGGGGATTGATCGGGCTCATCGGGCTTCTCGGCCTCTTCGGTCTGGGCGGGGGCGGCCGGTCGCGTCCTTCGGCGTAAAGTCGTAGACGTCGCACGGGAAGGCTTCCACGGCGCGTCAAACGCGCGCGCGTGGCACGCTTTCCCCGTGGCGCGCTGCGAGGCGACGTCACCGTTCCCGGCGATAAATCCGTTTCGCATCGCGCGCTGATTCTGCAAGCCTTTGCGCGCGATGCGTTTTCAATCGAGAACCTCAATCCCGGACGCGACGTTCTCGCGACGCAGCGTGCCTTAGCGGCGTTACGGCCGTCCATGGATCCAGCGGCCTCCGCGGACATCGATTGCATGAACTCAGGGTCGACCGCGCGTATGGTGCTGGGCGCCTGCGCGGGCGCAAACGTTCGCGCTCGATTCGACGGTGATGATTCGCTTTCGCGGCGACCGATGGAGCCCGTTGCGGCGCAACTGCGCGCCTTCGGAGCGCGCATCGAAACGACGGACGGACACCTGCCGCTCGAGATTCTCGGATGCGAGCGCGTGCAGACTCGCCATTTCATTCTTCTCTCGCCGTCGGCGCAGGTGAAGTCCGCGTTGCTCTTCGCAGCCCTTTTCGGGGGCGTTCCAATCGATATCGCCGGAGACGCCGGCTCGCGCGATCACACGGAACGCCTCCTCCGCTACGAAGGCGCGAGCATCTCGTGGGACGAGTCGCACGTTACGTTCGACGCCGCGCCAAAACTCGCGCTCCCGATCGCGATTCCTGGCGATTTTTCGGCAGCAGCATTCTTCATCGCCGGCGCCGTCATCACGCCGGAGAGCGAGATCGCGGTTCGTGGTGTCGGCGTCAATCCGACGCGCGTTGGACTGCTCGATGCGCTCCTACGCATGGGCGCAGATATACGCCTCGAGAATGAGCGCGACGTATCCGGAGAGCCGGTTGCCGATATCGTCGCGCGCCACTCCCGCCTCACCGGCATCGAGATCGACAAGAAAACGGCACTGCGCGCGATCGACGAAATTCCGATCCTCTCGGTCGCGGCCGCTTTTGCCGACGGCGCGACGACCATTCACGGCGTCGGCGATCTGCGCACGAAAGAGTCCGATCGCGTCGTCGCCATTGCCGAGTTACTCGCCGCCGTCGGCATCGCAGCGGACGTGGAACGGGATAGCATCGTCGTTCACGGCGGTGTGCCCAAAGCAAGCAACGTCCCTGCGCGCGCACACGGCGATCATCGCATCGCAATGGCCGCCGCCATGTTGGGGACCGCCGCGGGACCGCTTGATCTGGACGACGCGAGCAGCGCCGGTGTGAGTTTTCCGGAGTTCTACTCTACTCTCGAGAGAACGCGCGAATCATAGCGCGAACGTTTTCGTCGATCTGAGCGAGCGCGACGCGCATGCGTTCCAGCAGCGCCGTCAGCGTCTCGGCTTTGGATTGCAAGCGCAGAAGCGTCGCGCGAGCGCGATCGAGATCTATTCTCGGAAGCATGATCTCACGAGCGCCAAGAATGAAGCTGCGCGCAGCGATCAAGACGATAACGAAACCCGCGATGCAGAGCGCGACAGCTGCGAGAATCGCGCCGACGATAAACCACGTGCCGGGCGACAACGCTATGCCTCCGACTTCTTCGAAGCGGCGCTGTCGGAAGGCTTCGTGGTCTCGCTCTTCGCTGCGTCACCGCTGCCTTGTTTTGCTTCGCCGCCGCTCTTCTTGCGTGAATCAGTCGCGTAGAAACCAGAACCCTTGAAGACGATCGGCGCGGGATTGAAGACGCGCTTCAGCGTGCCGCCGCACTGCGCGCATTTCTGCGCGAACGCTTCGTCGAACCCATGGCGCACTTCGGTGACGGTACCGCAGCCGGCACAACGATAATCGTAGAGCGGCATCGAGTCTCTAGAGGTCGGCGAGCGCGGGGTCGTTGC
>JASHPC010000236.1 GCA_030038335.1 Vulcanimicrobiota bacterium | reverse complement strand
CACGGGTTCAATCCCCGTCGACGGCTCCATCTTTTTTCAATCTTGCCCGAAACCGTTGTAGGAGGCACTATGGAAGTCAAACCGACGTACGTGGGAACGATGCTTGCACTCGCGACTGTAGCGTTCGGACTCATCGCAGCCGGCGCATGGAATAAGTTCATCGCCGATCTCATCGCGATCTTTCTCAAGCCCGGCAGTGGCGTTGCCGCAGAACTCGTCTATGCGATTCTCGTGACGATTCTTGCCATTGTCGTCGTGCAAGGCTTGGGCAAGCTCGCCGAGCGTGAAACGCTCTTCGGGAAGAAATCCTAGGGGGGAACCGGCGCGATCCGGGCTTCGGCGTTGCCGGAGCGCCGAGAATCTTCGTCAACTCTCCCGCCTCGAGCGTCTCCTCGCGTAAAAGCGCTTCGACGACGGCTTCGAGCTTGTCGCGCGCGCTGCCAAGCAGAGCTTCCACGCGTCCGTGCGCATCGGTGAGAAGACGCTCGACGTCGCGATCGATTCGCGCGGCGGTGTCGTCACTGTACTCGCGCCCTTGGGAGACTTCGTAACCGAGGAACGGCTGCTGTTCGTCAACGCGAAACGCGAGCAAGCCGATCTTGCCCATGCCCCATCGCGCGACCATGCGACGCGCAAGCGACGTTGCTTCAACGAGATCGTTCTCGGCGCCGGTCGAGATCTCGCCGAGCGCAATCTCTTCGGCCGTTCGTCCCCCGAGAAGCACGTCGAGCTTCGCTTGGAGGTATCCTCGGCTGATGTTGTGCCGGTCTTCGCCGGGAATCTGCTCGGTCTGACCGAGCGCGCGCCCACGTGGAACGATAGAGACTTTTTGGACGGCATCGGCGTCCGGAGTGAGCCACGCAGTGATCGCGTGACCCGACTCGTGATACGCAACGACCTTCCGCTCGTCGGGATCGACGAGCCGCGTGTGCGTCGCGCCAAGCCGAATTTTATCGTGTGCTCCCCAAAAATCGGCTTGCGTAACCGAGGTACGGTTTTCGCCTGCCGCAATGAGCGCAGCCTCGTTGCAGAGATTTGCAAGATCGGCGCCACTGAGACCGATCGTTCCGGCGGCAACTGCTTTCAAGTCGACGTCCGGCGCTAATTTGATGCGCCGCGTGTGAATGCGTAGAATCCCTTCCCGTCCAGGACGATCCGGAAGATCGACGATGACCTGCCGGTCGAAACGTCCCGGGCGAAGCAGCGCAGGATCGAGCACGTCCGGGCGGTTCGTCGCAGCGAGAATGATGACGTCGAACCGCGGATCGAAGCCATCGAGTTCCGCGAGAAGCTGATTGAGCGTCTGCTCGCGCTCGTCGTTAACGGTTCCGATCCCCGCGCCGCGGCGACGGCCGACGGCATCGAGCTCATCTATAAAGATGATTGCCGGTGCGAGCGCCTTCGCTTGATTGAAGAGATCGCGTACGCGGCTCGCGCCGACGCCGACGAACATTTCGACGAACTCGGACGCGTTGAGGCTCAGAAACGGAACGCCGGCTTCGCCTGCAACCGCCTTCGCGAGGAGCGTCTTTCCGGTGCCCGGCGCCCCGACGAGGAGAACGCCGCGTGGAATGCGCGCTCCGATGGCGCGATACTTCTGCGGATGACGCAGAAAGTCGACCTCTTCTTGCAGTTCCGCTTTTGCCTCGTCGGCCGAGGCGACGTCATTGAACGTTACCGACTGCAATCCGGCGCTATATCGTTTCGCGCGCGCGCGCCCGAAACTGCTCATGAGACCGGATTGCCCTCCGCGTCCAATGGAGGAGAGCAGCCAGATGAAAAGGCCGATGAGAAGCAGAGCCGGCAGCCAGCTGCCGAGCAGCGTCAAGAACCAAGGCGTCGACGTCGTCGACACCGTCACGACGATGCGATGCCGTGCAAGCAGTGGAAGGAGCGATGTATCACCTTGCGTCGATGGGAACGTCGTTTGGAACGTCGTGCTCTTCGGCCCCGGGCTTGCCGTCGGTGCGGGAGAGGGTTGGTCCACGGCATTCGCACGTTGCACGATGGAAGCCGGCTCGGCGTATGCGCGCACGTACGTGCCTGTGATTTGGTCGCCGGTAACGTGAACCGCGGAGACGTTCCCTGCCCTCACTTGCTCGACGAAGGTCGAGTACGGAATCGTCGGCGTCGTCGTTCGCGGCGCGAGAAAGAGTGAGAAGTTCCATGCGAGCAAGACGGCAAAGAGCACCCACCACAGCAGACCCCAGGGCGAGGGGTTGCTCTGTCGCTGGCCCGACGTCTTCTTCGGACCTTGTGGCCCCGGCGAACTCTCTTTCACGGAGTTGCGTTTCTACGCGCCAGTTACGTCGCACTCCCAACGACCGAGCCAGACTTCGATCGTGCGTTCGAGCGCCGGCTGGGAACGATGCACGTAGCCATGTCAGAGTTGCACGAAAGAGCGTTCGTCGAGTGTCCCTATCATCGCGCTCGGACGTATCTCGCGATGGGGATCGGACGGCGTAGCGCCGGCTCTTCGCACACGATGGAGCTGCGCGTGCCGCTGATCGCAGGTGAGCTCAAGAAGGACGTTGCCGTGACGTTCGCTCCAGGCATCGATCCTATGCACATCGATCAGCCGTGGAGTGTGCATTGGGTCCCCGAAGGCGGCGGTCCCTATCCCGACTTCGACGGTGAGCTCACGGTCCGCGCCGCGGACGACTACACGGCGTGCGTGCTCGAGTTGCGCGGCGAGTACAAACCGCCGGGTGGAATGCTCGGAGAGGCGTTCGATCGCGTCGTCGGAGGCCGTATCGCAACGTTGACGGCGCGAACGCTGCTGCTGACGATCGGGAGCGAGTTCGAGTCCCGCTACCGCGCGGAAGAAGAAGAGAAGCGCTGAAGGCGCAATGCGTTCGCGATCACGGAGACACTGCTAAGCGACATTGCAGCGGCGGCGATCATCGGCGAGAGCAGCACTCCAAAGAAAGGATAGAGGACTCCGGCCGCGATCGGCACGCCGAGCGCGTTGTACGCAAAAGCGAAAAAGAGATTCTGACGAATGTTACGCAGCGTCGCTTGCGACAAACGCCGTGCGCGCACGATCGCGGTGAGGTCGCCTTCGAGGAGTGTAACGCCGGCGCTTTCGATTGCGACGTCCGTCCCGGTTCCCATCGCGATTCCAACGTCGGCCGTAGCCAAGGCCGGTGCATCGTTGATGCCGTCACCAGCGACTGCGACGATGCGTTGCCCGTTCCGTAACTCTCCGACGATCTGCGCTTTCCGTTCGGGAAGCATGTCCGCACGAACGTCATCGATCCCCGCAGCATCCGCGACTGCACGCGCTGCCGTTGCGTGATCTCCCGTGAGCATGACGACGTGCAGGCCTTCGCGGCGGAGTTCGTCGATCGCATCCCTCGCGCCCGGCTTCAAGGGATCGGAGACCGCGAAGAGTCCTGCGAGCCTTCCGTCTACTGCAACGAACGCAACGCTGGCGCCGCGCTCGCGCAGCGTGCGCGCTTGGGCGTCGAGCGCAGTGGCCTCGACGTGATGGTCCCGCATGAGCGCATCGTTACCGATCGCGACGTCGTGCTCGGAGACGTCGCCCGAGATGCCCTTGCCCGCAACGGCGACGACGCGAAGTGCCTCTGGTATCGCGACTCCTCTTTCTCG
>JASHPC010000235.1 GCA_030038335.1 Vulcanimicrobiota bacterium | reverse complement strand
GTCCCCGGCGACAAGTACTCGCAAAATCATGCTGCGATCGGCAAGCCATTTTCCGCCTATAGCGCCGACGGCAACGTCGTCGGTCCCGTCATCTATGCGAACTACGGCAAGCCCGACGACTACAAGCTACTCGCCGCACTGCACGTGAACGTCCGCGGCGCAATCATTCTCGCGCGCGTCGGCGGCGGTGGAAGTCTCACCGGAAAGGCGTACGAAGCCGCGCAACACGGTGCGCGCGCCGTGTTGCTCTTCAGCGATCCGATGCGCGGCGGCTACTGGGACGGTGACGTCTACCCGAAAGGCCCGTATCGCCCGCTTGGCGGCGTCATGCGCAACACGTTGACGCTGCTCGATAATCCCGGCGATCCTACGGCCATCGGCGTGCCGGTTCCGGGAGCGCCGCACAAACCGTGGTCGGCGCTGAAAGTCCCGCCGATTCCGGAGACACCCGTCACCGGTCTCGTTGCGCGCACGCTCCTCGCTGCGATGGATGGCCCGAGCGTTCCGCCTACATGGCATCCAGGATTCGGGATGGCAATTCATACGGGCCGTATGGCGCGCGCGCACTTCGTCATCACGATGAAGCGATACATGGGGCCGATCTGGGACGTCATAGCGACGATGCCCGGTAAGGATCCGCATCAGCTCGTTGTCGTCGGCGGACACCGCGACGCCTGGACGTACGGCTCGGTCGACCCAATCAGCGGTGCCGTCGATATGCTGCAAGTTGGACGCGCGCTCGGCAAGCTCAAAGCACGTGGCTGGAAACCGCAGCGCACGATCGTCATCGCGTCGTGGGACGGCGAGGAGACGAATCTCTTCGGAAGCACCGCATGGGTCGATCAGCACGAAGCGCAGCTGCGTCGCGGACTCGTTGCTTACGTCAACACCGACGAGGTTGCGTTCGGCCCGCTGTTCTTTGCCTACGCGACGCCAGACCTCGACGGTCTCATGCACGCTGTCGCGAACGCTGCTCTCGCGCCCAACGGCGACCGTCTCACCGCGTACTGGCACGCGCAAGACGCGAAGCTCACCGTTGGAGCTCCGGGAGGAGGCAGCGACCACGAACCCTTCGTCTATCATGAGAATCTGCCGATCGCGGGATCCGCGTATGGCGGTCCTTTCGGCACGTATCATTCCGCCTACGATAATCCAGCCTCATTGCGCATTCTCGATCCGGGAATGCGCTACGCCGACGCCGCTGCACGTTATACGGGGCTCGTCGTGCTGCGTCTCGCGAACGCCGCGTATCCCGACCTTCGGCTCGGCGATCTCGCTCGTGCGGTAGAACAACGCATCCAAAGCGCGAAGGCAAACGCACTCGAGTCCGACGCACAGGCCTTCGTCACGGCTGCAGATGCACTCGACGCCGATGCTGACACCGCAATCGCGAGTGGTGACGCCGGCCGCGTACGAGACGATCAACACCGTCTGCGCGGGGCGGAAGCGGCCTTCTTCAATGCATCGGCAACGACGTGGAATCGCTCGCTACTGTACGCACCCAGCGAGCAAGATAAGGGTCTGCTTACCGGCCTGGGAACGGCGGCAGGCAACGCCGCGATTGAAAGGGCGCTCGAAGCGGCAACCGCAGCGGCTAGCGGTTGAAAGCGCCGTCGGTCGTATTCGGCGCCACCCCTCGCGGGAAGACGCCGCGCGGATAATTCTCTCTCCAGAGCTCTGAAAGCTTTACAGAAGCCTTACAGACCGTATGCGGTAGCCGCTTAGAGCTTGGTTCCCCGCACGGTACACTAGGCACTATGCAGCTGCTAGCCGGTTCGACGAACGACGTCGGCCTGATGCCCCGCGTTCTCGCGCATTATCAGAACGTAGCGCCGTTGATGGAGGCGAGCTTCGCCGGCGCGCCCATCGTGTATAAGAACTATCCCGCAGGGACCGAGAACCCTGGCGTCTTTCACGTTATGGAAGCCAAGCTCGACGTCAAGAAACTGCTTTGGCTCATCCATGCGAAGCACGCGATCGAGTTCTTCACCTGGGCGCCGCTGCCGAGCGACGATTACCGGCTGCGTTTCGGCCGCATTCAAATTGAAGCGCCGTACGGCGTCGAGTTTTCGCGCGTGAAGCGCGCCGCGATCTCGCTGCGCGAAATCCTGCGCAACGAGTGGAAACTTCAGTCGATTCCGCAAGTCGATGGACGAGGAGGCATCGTTCTCTGGCTTCCGTTCGCGGACGCGCCGCACGCCGCTGGACTGCGCGCATGGCTGCATAGCGTCGCGAACCAGGCCGCCATGCAGTTTCCCGACCAAATCACGACGGAGTCGAACACGCACGACGACGATCGCGCGTACGTCCACGTCGGCACGAACGCTGCCGGTCAATACAGCGCGATGCCGTACTCGCTCTACGCGCACGGCGTCGCGGTCTGCGCGCCGATCTCGTGGTCGGAGCTCGACGATCTTCCCCACGCGGGATACTTCACCGCGGAGACGTTCGCGGAGCGCCTGCGCCGTTACGGCGACATCTTCGCGAAGGACGCTTCAAAGATCGGGAAACAGCTCTCGCCGTGGGCCGGCGGCGCCTCGCCGGCGCAGCCGCCTGCGCCGCGCAACGGCGTCATCACTGCCGCGGTCGACGTTCTTGGCGACGGCCGCCCGCGCACTGCGCACGAAATCCTCTCGGCTGCGATCGCGCGCCAGCTCATGCCGCCGAGCACGCGCAACAAGTTCGTCTGGTCGGCGCTCGTCGAGTACATCGCGCGTCAGCGCGGACACGGCCGCAAGCCGCCGATCATCCAAGACGTGCAGCGCCGCTTTCGCATCAACGAACTCCCCGATGACTGGCCGGATTTGATGCCGCATCCGACGCCGCACGCCGATGTTGCGGTGCATGCGCTCTGCGATCGCTTGGAGGAGACCTCTACCGGCAAGGACGCCGGCGCGTTCGAAGCTTCCGTCTGCGACGCGTTCGCACGCTTGGGCTTCTTGACGCGGCGTCTCTCCGAGTCCGGAGCGGCCGACGGAGTCGGCGACGCCATCCTGGGCATCGACGGATACCGCGTCGCGATCGAGTGCAGCACCGCGAAGGACGTCGTCAATAACCTCGCGCCTGGAGAAGTTGCGCGATTTCGCGAGACGCACGGGGCAGACTACAGTGTCATGGTTGGCCCACAGTTCCCTGAAGAGATCGAGTTTCTCCAAGAGCTGCAGGCAAACAACGTGACCGCACTCTCCGTTCCCGAGCTGCAGACACTGCTCCACATCAACGCAAATCCGCTGGAAGTGAAGGGCGTTCTCGCCTCGGAATCCGCGTCGGACGTCATCGCCGACCTGCTTTGGGAGCGCTCGCACGGCCCGATCAAGCGCGTCGCGACGATCGCGCACATCATCGCACGCGAAGGCTGGAAGATTCAGAGGACCGCCGCCGAGATGGGCGGGCGCGACGAAGCGCCGCAGCTCACGGCAAACGGCGCGAAACTCCTCGTCGACGTCGTGCTCAGAGCCGCTGGAACGACACAGAGCTGTACGTACGACGAGGTGCGCGAGGCCTTCGAATGGCTCGCGAGTCCCAGCGTCGGCCTCGCGAAGTTCGAGCCCGAGCAGGACTCGCTCGTCATTCTTCGCCCACCCGCGGGGTAACGCGCGGCCTCCGTTGAACCGGGCCGCGAAATGCAAAACCTTTCGCGTTCGCACTTTCTTGGCATTGCCGGCGCCGCCGCACTTTCGTCGTCCATTGAGTGGCTGCGTCCAGCGATCGTCTCCGCCGCACCGTCGAAACTCAGCGACATCGACCACATCGTGATCTTGCTGCAGGAGAATCGCTCCTTCGATCACTACTTCGGGACGCTCGCCGGCGTTCGCGGTTATGCCGACGCGCATCCAGTGCTCCTGCCGAACGGCCAGCCGGTATTCTATCAGCCGGACCCGCTCTCGCGCGACGGATACGTTCTTCCGTTTCATCTCGACACGAAGACGACGAGCGCGCAGCGTTTGCACGACTTGAGCCACGCATGGAAGATTTTGCATGAGTCGTGGAACGGCGGACGCGTCGACGATTGGGTCGGCGCGCATCGCGAAAGCAACGGGCAGAACGCTCCGTTGACGATGGGCTACTATACGCGTAACGATCTTCCATTTTACTACGCGCTGGCAGACGCGTTCACGCTCTGCGACGGCTACCATTGCTCCCTCATGGGTCCGACGAACCCGAACCGCTACTATTGGATGAGCGCGACCATCGATCCCGATGGTAAAGGCGGCGGCCCGGCAACGAACAACTCGGGCGTGCGCTATACGTGGGACACGTATCCGCAGGCGCTCGAACGCGCCGGCGTCACATGGCGGATCTATCGCGAAGAGGTCACTGCGCAGTATCCTATCGGTCTCGACGTCATCATGAACTTCGCCGCTTTCCAGGACGCGCGGCCCGGCTCCGGACTGTACGAGAACGGCGTGCGCGTGCGGACGAACGCCGTGCTTCTCGACGACATTCGCAGCGGCAACCTTCCGTCCGTGACGTGGATCATTCCGCCGTACGATCAGTGCGAGCATCCCGACGAGCTTCCCGCTGCGGGCGAGGACTACGTGCGCACGATCCTCGAAGCGCTCTGGTCGAATCCAAAACTCTGGGCGCGAACGGCGTTCATTATCTCGTACGACGAAAACGACGGGCTCTTCGACCACGTCGTGCCGCCGACGCCGCCCGCGGCAACGCCCGGCGAGTTCATCGCCGGTCTACCTATTGGATTAGGATTCCGCGTGCCGTGCTTCGTCATCTCGCCCTTTTCGCGCGGAGCATGGGTCTGCGGCGACACATTCGATCACACGTCTATTCTGCGTTTCGTCGAGACGCGCTTTGGCGCGGAAGTGCCGAACCTCACGGCGTGGCGCCGCGAAACGTGCGGCGATCTCGCGACGGCGTTCGGATTCGGCGAAGCGCCTGACTTCAGCGTGCCGGCGCTTCCGCAGACCGCAGAAGCGCTGCGCGTCGTCGAACAGCAAGTGGCGACGTTGCCGCGCCCGCAGGCTCCCACAGTGCAGCGCATGCCGATTCCCGAAGCGCCGACCGTCGTGCGGCGGCGGCGCGGCAGCCGTCTTAGCCTGGCGTCAGCTCTCGCAGGGGTGCAAATCGGGCGATAAGCTCCGCGCGGCTGTTGACGCCGAAGGCTTTGAAGATGAGCTTGATGTGATTGCGAATGGTGAACTCGCTGCGTCCGAGCTCGCGCGCGATGTCCGCGTTGGATAGTCCCCTGCAGAGAGCCTCGTAGACGCGCCGCTGCATCGGTGGAAGGACGACGCGAGGCTTGCTCAAGGAGCGTAGCTCGTCACCAAGCCAGGAGTTCCCGTAATGGCGCAACTGTTCCGACGCTGTTACGAGGAATGCCGGATCGCGCGTTGTTTCGAAAAGCCGCATCGCAGCGCGTCCGGCACGCCATTC
>JASHPC010000234.1 GCA_030038335.1 Vulcanimicrobiota bacterium | reverse complement strand
GTTCGACGCTGAGATTCTCACCGGCTTGTGCGAGACGCGATTCGGCAACCGTGACTTGTTGCTCGGCGGAGGAGACATTCGCCGCGGCCTGTTCCACGTTCAACGCCGGGTCGACGCTCTCCAGAACGGCGACAACCTCTCCGCGTCGCACGGCGTCGCCGTCGTTCACGCGCAGCGCGATGAGGCGTCCCTGTACCTTCGGCGAAAGATCGCTTTCCACGACTTCGATCGTGCCGGAGGCCGTGACGACGTCCGCGCGTCCATGGCGGTTCGCTAGCCAGACGCCGACGCATAGTGCGAGGACCGTAAGGAGAGCCAGCCCGACGAAGAGCTGGCGGCGCGCGAGTACCATGCGCGGATGCTACCTGGGCGACGAGAAGCGCATTTGAATGGCTGAGAAGAGATTGCGAAGAGCGTTCACCACCGATTCCCGGCACTGCCGCACCGTGATGCCATGGGAACGCCGCAGAAACGCTGCACGGGGCTCGAGCCGATGCGTACAGCCGTCGTGCATCCGTGCGACGTGCCAGCACTGCAAGGCGCGGTGGTCGCTGCCCGGGCGCATCTCATCATTCCCGTCCTCGTCGGCAACGCGCAGAAGATCGGCAACCTCGCACGCTCGGCCGAACTGGATGTTTCGGCGTACGAGATCGTAGACGCCGAACATAGCCATGCCGCTGCGACCAAGGCCGTCGAACTCGCGCGAACCGGAAGCGTTGAAGCGCTCATGAAGGGGAGTCTGCACTCCGACGAGCTGCTTCACGAGATAACGCGGCCCGATTCTGGCATCCGCACGGATCGCCGGATCAGTCATGCATTCGTCGTGGAAGTCCCGGGCTATGAGCATCCCCTCGTGATCAGCGATGCCGTCGTGAACATCGCGCCCGATCTCGCCGAAAAGCGCGATATCGTGCAGAATGCCATCGACTTTGCGCATGCGGTCGGCATCGACGAGATTCGCGTTGCGTTGCTTGCCTCCGCCGAAGACGTCAATGCCAGAATCCCCTCGACAATCGACGCAGCCGCGCTTTGTAAGATGGCAGAGCGAAGTCAGATTAGCGGCGGCATCCTCGACGGTCCACTCGCCTTGGACGACGCGCTGAGCGTCGGTGCGGCGCGCGAAAAGAACATTCGTTCGCTCGTCGCGGGACGCGCGAACGTGCTCGTCGTTCCTGAGATCGATTCCGGAAACGTGCTCGTGAAAGCTCTCGCGCTCCTGGCGAAGGCGACGATCGCAGGCGTCGTGCTCGGAGCACGCGTTCCAATCGCGCTGGTGAGCCGCGCCGACAGCATCGAAAGTCGCGTTGCGTCGGCCGCGGCCGCCCTACTCGTCTGCCGATCGAAGAGCATGCTTCACGCGTGCGTGTCCTGACGCTCGATCTCGGCTCTTCCTCGCTGAAGTTTGCACTTTTCGAAGTCGATCGGAACGCGCAGCGCGAGTTGCATGCGGGCGAGTTCTGCGAGTCTCGTAGTTTCGCCGAGGCACTTGACGTTGAAACGCCGGACGCGATCGGACATCGGATCGTCGTCGCACCTGATGGTTACGAGGCGCCGGCGCGGCTGGATCTGCAGCTCTACCAGGCGCTCAAAACGACGACGCCGCGCGACCCGCTGCACCTACCGCGACAGCTCGATCTCATCCGCGTCTCGCGAGTGCGCTTCCCGAGCGTTCCACAGATCCTCTGTTTCGACACGGCGTTCTTTGCGCGATTACCACAGCTCGCGCGCCGCCTTCCTTTGCCGAGCAATCTTCCGGTGCATATTCGTCGCAACGGCTTTCATGGTCTCTCGTACGAGTCCGCGATGCGCGTCCTCGGAAATCCGCGCGGCCGCGTCGTCGTCGCGCATCTGGGTTCTGGCGCAAGCCTGTGCGCACTGCTCGACGCGGTACCCGTCGAGACGACCTTCGGCTTCGGCGTGCTCGGCGGTCTCGTCATGTCGACCCGGCCAGGCGACCTCGACCCGAGCATTCTTCTCGAGCTCTTGAGCCACGGCGTGTCCGTACCGCGCCTCTCCGCGATGCTCTACGAAGACTCCGGCCTCAAAGGTGTCTCGGGGACGTCCGGCGACATGCGCAAGCTACTCGCTGCGCGCCAGCATGACGAACGCGCAGAGCAGGCGGTGGACCTCTTTGTGCACGAGTTGCGTAAGCATCTCGGCGCGATGATCGCGAGTCTCGGCGGCATCGATACGCTCGTTTTCACCGGCGGCATCGGAGAATGTGCCGCCGAGGTTCGAGCACGGGCATGCAAGGCATTCGAGTACATAGGTCTTTCGCTTGACGACGCGGCAAATGCCGTGAACGCCAACGTCATCTCTGCTGCTGCGAGCTCCGTCGCGGTGCGCATCGTTACGGCTCGAGAAAATGAGGTGATCGCGCGTCATGTATGGCACGTCCTCGAACCAGACCGAGGAAAAGAAGATGTCGGTGTGTGAGGCTGGGAATTCGGCGGGAAGGACGCTTCCTCGCGCCTTCGCCACTGAATCGTACCATCCGGAAATGAAACAGCGACTCTTGGTACCGGTCGATGGATCGGAGTACTCGATGCAGGCGCTCGACGTTGCAGCGGAGCTCGCGCGCTCGATGAAAGCGGGGCTCGTTCTCTGTTACGTCGTCGACAGCGCTCGCGCCGCGCGGCTGACGTTCGGAGAGCCGGCTCTCGCTGACGGCTCCTACGAAGCGCTGCGCGAAGAGGGACAGTACGACCTTACGCACGCCATGCAACGCGTCGCGCGAGCGCACCTCGACGTCTCGACCGTGCTCTCCTTCGGAGATCCAGCGACGGAGATAGAGAGGCTCGCGTCACGAGAGCATGCGACTATGATCGTCATGGGAACGCACGGCAGAACGGGTCTCCTCCATCTGCTCATGGGAAGCGTTGCCGAGGGCGTCATGCGCGGAGCGCCGGTACCGGTCGTCGTGGTCCCGGCTACACGCCGTGCAACGCAAAAACGGTTGCGCATCTCCCGCAACGAAGCACGCTCTACCTCGGCTGCTGACCTTTGCTACCGGCAACGAGTCGCTTTTTGGGTTAGGCAGCGCCAAGGTACGGGAAAAGAGCCGACATGAGAACACGCAGTAGGATGGTTGCCGGACTATGTGCGCTTGCTCTAGCGGGCGCGCTGCCGATAGCAACCAGCGCTCACGGGAGCGCAAGTATAGGAATCGGTGCAATCGGGGCCTCCGCGGGGATTGGTCCGAGTATCTCAACCTCGCTTTCGGCGCCTGCTTCACTCGGTATGTCGGGCGGCATGCCTTCGGGATCAGGCACGCTCAACGGTAACAGTAATCTGAGCTCCGGCGCGTCACTTAATCGCAACGGCGTAAGCACGAACGCGGCCTTTACCGCAGCGCTGCAGGGTACCTCGACGATACGAAGCATCGGGGCGGGCACTCTTACACTTATGACGTCATCCGGTCAAGCGTTAACGCTGAACCTACCGTCGTCTGTTGTTAGATCGCTCGGGCTGCGCGTCGGGAGCACGGTTGCGATGACGCGCAGAGACGGTCAAGTGCTCCTCACGAACGTCGACACGCTGCGCAGCATGGTCGGTCGCGCAGTCGTGAACAGAGTCGTCGGTGGCACGCTGACATTCACGAACAGAACCGGTCGGCACACTCTCGCCTTTGCAAAGGGTGCGCTACAGCGACTACGGTTGCACCCCGGCAGCCTCGTCATGGTGTCGATGATCGGAACCAGCCAAGTGCAGCTAACTTCGAGACACTAAGCTCTCGATAAACTCGCCTACGTTCAGAAACCAAACAAACGGGTCCGTGGGAGCAATCCCATGGACCCGCGCATTACTAAAGGTCGATGCAAGCACGGACACCATCCCGTAAGCAAAGGCCGAGAATGCCACCATAATCGGCGTTGGATCGAGGATGCTTGGCCTGGCTGTCGTACTGCTCGCGTACGACGCTAGGAGGTTGCAGTATTGGCATTGGCGCAACGGCATCGGCGACTCTGGCCCCTCTACATTGGAATCGCGATCATCGTCGCATGTGTACTCCTGATCCTTGTCATGCGCATAGCTCGGAGTTCGTATGCCTCGAGAGGCGCGGGTGCAGTGCAGGGAGGGTCGGGAGCACCGGGTTCGCTCAATACGAACTCGAGCTCCGGCACAACCTTCCAAGGCCAAAGCATACCGGCCCAGCAGAATCAGGATATAAATGCAGCGCCAAACATTTCTGAACCAGACGTTCCCGATAAGAACGATCGTATTTCGGTACCTGCGGGCAAAGAGCCGGCTCCGGGTGCGGATAAGGTTCCTACCGGAAGTCAGGGGATTCCCTAGCGCTTGACGATCGCCGGCAGACTGCGTTCTGCAAGGCGCCGGATTCTTTCAGAGGAAATGCATGATGGTTATGATCGAGCATATTGCCTTCGTCGCCTACCCGTGCGCAGATGTAACTCGGACACGCCAGTGGTATGAAGAGACGCTGGGGCTCAGTTTCGCAGGAGCGTACAAAGAGGACGGTGTCGAAAAGTACAATGAGGCGCACCTTGGAGACGCGAGCTTCGCTCTGATGTGGGCAGAGTGGTTATCACGAGCACCTGGCTCAGCGACGAGCGTCGCGTTCGAAGTCTCCGATTTTGACGACGCAATCGCGCGCGTCAAGAAAACGGGAACGAGCGTATTCAACGTGCAGGACTTGCCGAGATGCCGACAAGCTCACGTAAGCGATCCCGAAGGGAACGTGGTTCTCCTGCATGAGAGAAAAACGTGACGGCGAACCAAATGCTACATGACGCCGCGCGGTCTATTGTCGTTCTTTCTCGTCGCGTGCTTAGCTCTCGTCGCCCTGCCGGCACGTGCGCAGCCCGGACTGCCAGTCGAGTCGCAGGCCATCGACTATGGCGGCGTCACGATCCT
>JASHPC010000233.1 GCA_030038335.1 Vulcanimicrobiota bacterium | reverse complement strand
GCCGCCGTACTCGGCTTCGTTCTGAATAACGCTATGCGTCTATTGCATCCTATCGCGCCGTTCATCACGGAAGAGGTTTGGCTCACGTTGCCCCATGACGGCGACACGATCATGACCGCAACCTGGCCCGATCCGCTGGAAGTGCCGAAAGATGACGAGGCGGTCGCGCGCATGGAACGTCTTATGCGACTCGTCTCAGAGATCCGCAACCGGCGCGCGGAACTGCGAGTTCCGCAGGGGCAACGGCTCGCCATCTCGCTGCGGAACGGTGCGCTGACTGACGCTGAAACCGCAATGCTGTCGCTCTTCTGCTCGGCCGACGTTTCGCATGCCGAGCTTCCGGAGGGCGTCGAGTACACGGCCTCGCTTGACGAGCGGCAGTTGGAAGACGAACGCAGGCGGCTCGGCAAGGAGCGGCTACGGCTGCGCGCGGAGGTCGAGCGAGGCGAGAAGAAGCTCGCAAACGAAGCGTTCGTCGCCAATGCGCGTACCGATGTTGTGGAGAAGGAGCGAGAGAAACTGAACCGCTATCGCAGTGAGCTCGCACGCGTCGAAAGCGCGCTCTCGGAGACGCCTTCGTGAGCGCTGCCGACTCTCGCACGGTGCTGCTCGGGGCGGGAGAGATTGAGCGTACGATCGCGCGGCTCGCGCAACAGATCGTCGAGCCCGAGTCATCGCAGAGCGGACTCTTGCTGCTCGGCGTGCGTCGGGGAGGGGAGTCGCTCGCGACACGCATCGCCACGCAGGTCGAGCGCGTTTCGGGGCGAGCACCCACGCTCGGCTTTCTAAACGTCAACTTGTATCGCGACGACCGCGTCGTGCACGCGCTGCCAGAGTCGCAGATTCCCGCCGACGTCTCCGGCCGCGTTGTGGTCATCATCGACGACGTGCTGTACACCGGCCGGACGATACGCGCTGCCCTTGACGCCATCACGGATTTTGGCCGCCCGAAGGCGATACGACTCTGCGTCCTCGTCGACCGCGGGTTGCGGGAGCTGCCGATACAGCCCGACTACGTCGGTCGCGTCGTTAATAGTCTCCCGGCTGAACGCGTCGACGTGAGAATCGCCGCGGAGGCCTCTCCCGAGGATGAAGTCAGTGTTGCGCACGCGCCGTAGTCTCATCGACCTCGACGACATCGCTGAAGACGAGCTGCACGAGGTCTTTGCGCGTGCTACGGCGTTCGACCGGTCGCGGCCGGAGAAGCGTTTGAGCGGCGTTGCATGCGTCAACCTCTTCTTCGAGCCGAGCACGCGCACGTTCACGTCGTTCAATCTCGCGGAGATCCGCCTCGGAGCCGAGCTCGTGAACCTCACGCCAAAGGATCTGAGCTACATTAACAAGGGCGAGACGATCGAAGACACGGTGGTGACACTCGCGGCGATGGGTGTCTCCGTACTCGTGATTCGCCATCCCGAAGAGGGCTTTCCGCGAAGCGTCGCAGCGCACTTCGACGGGCACGTCGTCAACGCCGGGGACGGGACGAACGCGCATCCCACGCAGGCGCTCCTCGACTTGTACACGATGCTGCGAGAGTTCGAAACGCTGCAAGGACGAACCGTTGCAATTGTCGGCGACGTTCTGCATAGTCGAGTCGCGCACTCGCTCATCGCGGGGCTGCAACGGCTGAGCGCGGGAACGGTGCTCGTTGGACCGCCGGCCTTCGTGCCGGAAGAGTATGCGACGGAGGGCGTCCGCGTTTCGCGCGATCTGGATGCGGTGCTTCCATCCGTTGACGTGGTCGTTTTGTTGCGAATACAACGGGAGCGCTTTGCGGCGATGCCGCTCGCCGACGAGGAGTACGTCGCACGATATCGTCTCAACGCGGAGCGGCTCGCGCTGCTGCCCTCGCAAGCAGTCGTCATGCACCCCGGACCGTACAACCGCGGCGTCGAGCTCGACGAAAGCGTCCTGCGTTTCGCGGGCTGGCGGTACGCGCAACAGGTCGTGTACGGCGTGAGCGTGCGCATGGCCGTCCTCGACTTTCTGGTGAACGGAACGTAAGGGTCCGATGCTCATTCGCGGAGGACGACTCATCGATCCACCGGCCGGGATCGACGCGCTTCTGGACGTGCGTGTCTCGAACGTCGTCGTCGAGATTGGCGAGCACCTCGCACCGCAGGCGGGCGAAGAAACTCTTAACGCAAGCGGAGCGATCGTCGCACCCGGATTCATCGACATGCACGTCCATCTTCGCGACCCGGGGCAGAGCCACAAAGAAACCATTGAAACGGGCACTGAGGCGGCCGTTCGCGGTGGATTCACGGCCGTCGCATGCATGGCGAACACGTCGCCTGCGCTAGACAACGCCGCAGCAGTGAACGCGCTGAGGCGCGAGGCCTCCGCACGGGCACGGTGCCGGGTCTATCCCATAGCGGCGCTTACGAGAGAGCGCGCAGGAAAGGAGCCGTGCGAGTATCGAGCGCTCTCGAAAGCCGGTGCGGTGGCGTTTTCGGACGACGGAGATCACGTTGCCGATGTGCGCGTTCTTGCGCGTGCCGCGGAGCTTGCGAGCGCGGTCAGAGCGCCCATCGTTTCGCATTGCGACCGGGATACGGAACTCGAAAGCGATCTCGGCGTAGCGCAAACGTCGGGCAAGGCGTGGCACGTCGCGCACGTCGCGACGAAGCGGAGCGCCGAGCTGCTGCGCGCGGCGCGCGCGCGAGGCGTCCGCGTGACCGGCGAGGTCACGGCGCATCATCTGTGCTGCGTCGCGGATTCTGCGGAAGCGCGCGCGCTCGGAAGCGCGGCAAGGGTGAATCCTGCGCTCGGAGCGGAAGAAGATGCGCGGGCGCTGCGCGACGCGGTTCGCGACGGAACGATCGAGATATTTGCGAGCGACCACGCGCCGCACACGTTCGCGGAAAAATCCGAAGGCGCGCCCGGATTCAGCGGTCTCGAAGTAGCCGTCGGCGCATACGCTGCCGCGATTGACGATCTGCCGCTCGCGAGGTTTGTCTCGTGTCTCTCGTCTGCGCCTGCCGCACGGCTCTCGGTTGAAGGGGGAACGCTCGTCGTCGGCTCGCGGGCAGACGTCACGATTTTTTGCGACGAGCCTTGGCGCGTCGACGCAAAGCGCTTCACGTCCCTTGGAAAGACGACGCCGTTCGATGGCACAACGTTGCCGCGGCGGGTCGCTGCCACGATCGTTGGCGGCGAGATTCGATATCGTGCCTGACGCCGCGCTCTTCCTCGCCGATGGCAGCCGATTCGACGGTAAGGGACTCGAGTTCGAGGGGCTCGCGCTCGGTGAAGCTGTCTTCTACACGGGGATGACCGGATACGAAGAGGCGTTGACGGACCCGTCGTACGCGGGCCAGATATTGACCTTCACGTTTCCGATGATCGGAAACTACGGCATCTCGGGTGAAGCGTCCCAATATCCGCGCGCGTGCGTTGCCGGAACGGTCGTCAAAGAGATCGCGCGGCATCCGTCGCACCATCTCTCGCACCAGACGCTGCCGTCGTGGCTCGACGACGAACGCATTCCAACGCTCGTTGGTGCAGATACGCGCGCAATCACGATTGCGCTGCGGGAGCACGGGACGATTTGGGCCGCGCTTGCGGTGGGCGAAGAGGCCCTCGAGAGTGCGGAAGCAGCGCTCGCGCGGTTCGTGCGGCACGCGTCGACACGCGATCTCGTTCCTGGCGTTGCGACCCCTGCCGAGCGCTCGGAGGGACCGGAAAACGGACCGCACGTCACGCTCATCGACTGCGGCGTGAAACGCGCCGTGCTGCGCGAGCTGGAAGCACTCGGCGCTCGCGTGAACGTCGTTCCGTACGATGCAGACGAAGGCGCGATCCTGGCGAGCGACCCCGCTGCGATCTTCATCTCGCCTGGGCCCGGCGACCCCACGGACTTGACGGGAACGATCGACACGCTGCGCGGACTCGTTGGTCGCAAGCCGCTCTTCGGAATCTGCCTCGGTCATCAGCTGCTCGCGCTGGCGTGCGGAGCAAAGACGTATAAGCTTCCGTACGGACACCGTGGTGGAAATCAGCCAGTGAAGGACGCGATGCGCGGCGAGGTTTTGATCACCGCGCACAATCACGGCTACGCCGTCGACGAACGCACGCTTCCCGATACGTTGGAAGCGACGATGACGAATCTCAATGACGACACGAACGAAGGCTTTCGTCATCGCACGCTTCCCGTCGCCGCAGTGCAGTTTCATCCTGAAGCCTCTCCAGGCCCAAGCGACGCACGGCGAATCTTCGAGCGCTGGCTGCACGATGCAGGCATTCTTTAGAGGCGCACTCGCTCTGTCCGCGGCATGTTCGCTTGCGACCGTCTGTGCGGGCGCGCAGGCGCTTGCGCGGGTAACGGTGACGTCGTTCGTCCTCTCCGCCGACACGCCACGGCCGCACGCCGGCGAGCCGTTTCATCTGGCAGTGACGCTTCAACTCCGCGACGCGGTGCCCGACGTAGAGAACCTGCAGCTTCCCTTTCTCGCGGGACTCGACGTCCTCGGCGACGTTCGCAGCACGTCGGCCGGTGCCAAGGGCACTACCTATCGCGAAGTGCTCACGCTCGTGACGAGAGACGGGGGCAGGGTGACGATCCCGCCCGCAACCTTCGACGCGATAGACGCCCGCAGCGGGAAGGCGGAAGAGTATTCATCCAACGCGCTGACGCTCGACGTTACCGGCGCGTCTTCGTCACGTGTCGTCCTCATCGTCGCACGGTTGCTCGTGTCGTTCGGCGTTGCGATCGCGGTGCTCGGGCTCGTCTTAGCGGGCCTGCTCGTACGCCGAGATTTCCCGCGCACGAGGCCGCCGGCCGCCGTGCAGCGTGAACCCCAACCGCCAACGGCAGACGAGCCGGAGCACCGCGATTACCTGCATGAGGCGCTCGAGCGCTTGGAACGCGATCCAACGCGGCACGGTGCGCTCGAAGCGCGCGGACTGGTCTGGCGCATGGTCGGAGCGAGCGATCGCGAAACGCTCGCCGACGTAATGGAACGAGCACGGACGCAGCCACGTCTTCTTGCGTTGCTACCCCTTCTCGAACGCGCTGCCTTCACGTACGACGGCGACGTCGATGCGGCGGTACGCAATACGCTGGTCGCACTGCGCAGCATGGCATGACCGAGAGGCGTCCAACCGACGTCGTCGCAGCGCTCGCGCGCACGATCGTCGGTCAGCAGCACGTCGTCGAGGCGCTCGTTCTCGGACTTCTCGCGGACGGTCACGTCCTGCTCGAGGGACCGCCAGGCCTTGCGAAGACGCTCGCATGCCGCGCCCTCGCCGCCGCGCTCGAAGGTGAGTTCCGGCGCGTTCAGTTCACGCCCGACCTCCTTCCCAGCGACATCGTCGGAACGCGCGTCTTCGATCAGCGTGAGATGCGCTTCACGACGATGCTTGGCCCCGTCTTTGCGAACGTCTTGCTCGCCGACGAGATCAACCGCGCACCGGCGAAAGTGCAATCCGCGCTCTTGGAGGCAATGCAGGAGCGACAAGTGACGATTGGGCTCGAAACGTTCCCGCTTCCTCAGCCTTTCGTCGTGATGGCGACGATGAACCCATTCGACGCCGACGGAACGTACCAACTGCCGCTCGCGCAGATGGATCGTTTTGTCTTGCGCGTCGCCGTCGGCTATCCGAGCCGTGAAGAGGAGCTCGCGGTTCTCGACAGGTTCGCCATTGCCGATACGCAGCTCGCTCGGGGCATTGCCTCCATGCACGACGTTCTCGAATGGCGGACTCGAGCGCGTGACGTGCACTTGGAGGAGCGCTTGAAGCGCTACATCGTGGACGTCGTGGCCTCGACGCGCGCTCCTCACGAGTACGTTTTGCACGGAGCATCGCCGCGCGCTACGCTTGCGATAGCGAATCTCGCGCGCGCGAAGGCGCTGCTCGCGCAGCGTGATTATGCAATCCCGGATGACGTTCGTGCGGTCGCGCCTTTGGCGCTGCGTCACCGAATCGATTTCAACTACCGGCTCGCGGCCGACGGCGGCTCCGCAGACGACGTCGTCGCGTCGATCGTCGCCGCCGTGGAGGCTCCGTGACTGCGCGATCTGCGCCGGCAGAGAGGATCCGGCAAGCGCTGCTGAACGGGAGACGCCGGCCACGCCAGCCCGGAGGTTCGCCGACCGCGCGCCGAGGCGACGGTTATGAGTTCGTCGAGTTACGCGCGTACGTTGCCGGCGATGACGTGCGGCGCATCGATTGGGCCGCGAGCGCGCGCTCGTGCGAGGTCCAGACCCGCGTGATCCTCGAGGACATTTCGTTGACGCTCGGCGCGATGCTCGACGACACGCCGTCGATGCGCGTCGGGCGAAAGCGATCGCTGGCGGCTGCAGCACGTGAAGCGGTAGAGCTGTGGTACGCAATTGCTGCTGCGGACGATCGCTGTGTGCGCCTCATTGGTAACGCGTTGCATCCGGTGAACGCGTACCGCGGCGCGTCGTCAGCGGCTGCCGCGTTGAACGCGACCGGAACATTCGATCTCCGAAGCAGCCTTCAACTTGCGCGTACGGCGCTGCGCCCAGGTGCGGCGTTAGTGCTCGCGAGTGACTGCTTCGATCTGAAGGACGAGGACGACATGACGCTCTTCGCCCTCGCGCGACGGCACGACTGCACGCTGCTGCTCGCACGCGATCCGTGGTACGACGAGCTTCCCCTCTCCGGCGTCGTTAAACTACGCGGCGCCGAGGGCGGAGTGCTTCGCGCGTACGTTGGCGCTCCGGAGCGTGAACGCTACTGGAAGGCGGTTCGCTCGCGTGAGTCTGCCCTTCTGCGACGCTTTACCGCCGCGGGATGGCGCACCGGCCTCCTTCACGAGAGCGACGGCGCCGCGTCGCTCGCCGGCGCGTTCGGAGCATGAGCTTCGCGCATCCGCTCCGCTTCGCGTTCGCGGTCGTCGCGGCGATCCTGTTCGCCGTCGTGTACGCCCGCCTCGTGCGACGGAAGACCGCGCACGATCTCGCGTACTCGAACCTTGCGTTCTTTGCCGATGCCGTGAAACCCAGAACGTGGATTCCGCGCGCGCTATCAGTGAGTGCAGTTGCCGCGATCGTCGCCCTCGCCTTTGCTGCGGGGGAACCGCGCATGACGGCGCCCGTTCCCGTGCGCGACGGTTCGGTCTTTATCTGCATCGATACGTCGGGCTCCATGGCCGCGGGTGACGTCGCGCCGACGCGAGCGGCTGCCGCGCTTGCCGCGGCGCGCGCCTTCATCGAAGAGTCGTCCCCGGGAACGCGTATCGGAATCATCGCGTTCTCCAGTGGGGCGTCGATGATTCAGCCCCTGTCTTCCGATCACTCGCAGGTGGAAGCGGCACTTGCGGCAGTTCCGTCGCCCAGTGGCGCCACCGCAATTGGTGATGCGCTGCGCTTGGCAGCGGCTTCGTTCCCATCGGGGGGGCACCGGCTCGTCATTCTCGTTACCGATGGCGTAAGCAACGTCGGCGTCGATCCGGAGCACGTTGCAGAATGGCTCGGAACGCAGAAGATCCCTGTGTACACCATCGGGATCGGCACGCCGAACGGTGGCGAGATTCCCGGCAGCTCCGACGAAGCGACGATCGACGAAGGCGCGCTGCAGTCGTATGCAAACGTCAGTGGCGGCGCGTACGCGCGAGCGCAGAATGCTACGCAACTGCACGACGCGCTCGCGCGACTCGGCCGAGTCACGGCATTCGAGCGCAAGCGCGTCGACGTGACCGGCGCGTTCACGCTCGGGGGAGTCGTGCTCCTCGTGGGCGTCTTTCTCGCGGGCTTCGGACTCGGGCGGTTTGCATAGATGAGACGCAACGTCATGGTAATCGGTTCGGGTCCGATCGTCATCGGACAGGCGGCGGAGTTCGACTATGCGGGCGTGCAGGCATGTCGTGCACTGCGCGAGCAAGGCCACCGCGTCGTGCTCGTCAACTCTAATCCGGCGACGATCATGACGGATCCCGAGATCGCCGACGCGGTGTACTTGGAGCCGCTCACGGTCGAATCGGTTCGCGCCATTATCGAGCGCGAGCGCCCAGACGCGTTGCTACCGACGCTCGGCGGTCAAACCGGGCTCAATCTCGCCGTCGAGCTGCACGAAGCCGGAGCGCTCGAACGGTACGGCGTCGAGCTTCTCGGGACGCCGGTCGAGTCTATTCGTCTCGCTGAAGATCGCGAGCGATTCAAAGCTAAGATGATCGAGATCGGCGAGCCTGTTCCCGAAAGCATCGTCGTCACCGAGGTCGAGCAAGGGCTCGCGTTTGCGCGCGAAAAGGGCTTTCCGCTCGTCGTACGCCCCGCGTATACCCTCGCAGGCACGGGTGGAGGGCTCGCGTACGATGAGGACGAGCTTCGCGAAACGCTTCGCGCCGGACTCTCCGCGAGTCTCATCGGACAGGTGCTGCTCGAGACGTCGCTGCTCGGGTGGAAGGAGATCGAGTACGAGATCCTTCGCGACGGCGCTGACAACTGCATCGTCGTCTGCAATATGGAGAACCTCGACCCCGTGGGGGTGCACACGGGCGACTCGATCGTCGTTGCGCCGTCCCAGACGCTCTCCGACGTCGAGTATCACATGCTACGTTCGGCGAGCCTCAACGTTATTCGCGCACTGGGTGTTCGCGGAGGCTGCAACATCCAGTTTGCGTTGCATCCCGATCGGAGCGAATACGCGATCATCGAAGTAAATCCGCGTCTCTCGCGAAGCTCCGCGCTCGCGTCGAAAGCGACGGGGTACCCCATTGCGAAGATCGCAACGCGCATCGCGCTTGGACAATGCTTGGACGAGATCGAGAACCCCGTCACGGGTGTGACGAAGGCCGCGTACGAACCGGCGCTCGACTACGTCGTCGTGAAGATTCCCCGCTGGCCCTTCGACAAGTTCCCTCTTGCGGACACGAAGCTCGGAACGCAGATGAAGTCAACGGGCGAGGCTATGGGCATCGGCCGCACCTTCCGGTCTGCGCTCGCAAAGGCCGTGCGCGGCCTCGACCTTGGGTACGCGTCTCTGCGCGAGACAGGGCTGTCGGAGTGGAGCGAGGAAGAGCTCGTGAGCGTCGTCGAGCACGCAACGCACGCCAGACTCTTTGCGATCTGCGAGTTGCTGCGCCGCGCGCGTGACGCCGGCGGTACGGATCGCGCGATCGAGCGCATTGCAGGGCTCTCCGCTATCGACCGTTTCTGGCTCTACGAAATCTCGGAGATGGTCGCGCGCGACGAACCGCGCTACGACCCCGCACACGCGGCGTTTCGCATGGTCGACACAGCTGCCGGCGAGTTTCCGGCGAAGTCGCCGTACTACTATCTCTCACCGGGAGAGGCTGACGAGCTGCGTCCGCGCCTCGAGAGCCGCGCCGGGAAAGAGGCCGTCGTCGTCGTCGGAAGCGGTCCGATCCGCATCGGCCAAGGAATCGAGTTCGACTACAGTTGCGTCCACGCTGCCTGGGCATTGCGCGCGTCCGGCCGCAGCGCCGTCGTCGTGAACAACAACCCCGAGACTGTCTCGACGGATTTCGATGTCTCCGACGCTCTCGTCTTCGAACCTCCGGGTGCGCGCGAGGTCGAAGCAGCGTACCACGCGACGAACGCGCGAGGGGTGATGCTCGCATTCGGCGGCCAGACAGCGATTAATCTCGCGGACGAGCTTGCCCGCCGCGGCGTCAATATCGTCGGGAGCGATCGCACGAGCCTCGACATGGCGGAGAACCGCGAGCAGTTCGACGCCGCGCTCGCGCGGCTCGGCGTTGCTCGTCCGAAAGGACGCGCTGCGCGCAGTTTCCGCGAAGCGCGCGCCATCGCGCGAGAGCTCGGCTTTCCGGTGCTCGTGCGCCCTTCGTTCGTACTCGGCGGACGCGCAATGGAGATCGTGCACAACGAGGCGCAACTCGTCTCCTACGCAGAGTCCGCGCCTCCGATCCGCGAGGAGGCTCCGCTCCTCGTCGATAGGTACATTCCAGGTCTCGAGCTGGAAGTCGATGCGGTCTTCGACGGAAACGACATTCTCGTTCCCGGCATCTTCGAGCACATCGAACGTGCGGGAATTCACTCTGGCGACTCGATTGCGGTCTATCCGCCCCAAAGATTGACCCCCGCGCAGCAGACGCGGGTCGTCGAGATCACGACGGCGATCGCGCGAGAGCTGCGCACACGCGGGCCGATCAACATCCAGTTCGTCCTGCAGGACGACGAGCTCTTTATCATCGAGGCGAACCCGCGCGCGAGCCGCACGGTACCGATCATTCAAAAGGCAACGGGCGTCAACGTCGTTGCAGCCGCGACGCGCGTTGCGCTCGGCGAGCGCTTGCGCGATCTTCCCTATGGCACCGGTCTTTCGCCGGCGCCGCCGTACGTCGTCGTGAAGATTCCGATCTTCTCGTTTTCGAAGATGCGCGGCGTAGAAACCGTGCTCGGCCCGGAGATGAAGTCGACGGGCGAGGTGCTCGGTATCGATGCAACGTTCTCCGGCGCTTTGCGGAAGGGTTTCATCGCGGCGGGCATTCGGCTTCCGATGCAAGGCGGTCGCATTCTCGTCACCCTGTCCGAAGAGGAGAAGCATGCCTCAGTGCCCGTGTTGCGGCGATACGTCGCGCTCGGGCACCGGCTGGTCGCCACCGCGGGAACGGCAGAGGTGCTCGAAGCCGGCGGACTGGCATGCGAACGCATCGCGAAGATGGGCGCGGGCTCGCCAAACGTCCTGGACCTTCTGCAGAGCCGCGCGGTCGATCTCGTGATCAACGACGCGCGCGGCCGGCGCGAGGTAACGGACGACTACATGATTCGCCGCGTTGCGGTCGAAGCGAGTATCGCGTGTTTGAGCAGCCTGGATACGGCGCGCGCCCTGGTGGAGGCGCTCAGCGGCACGGCGGGTCCGCCACGAAGCCTGCAAGAGTACCGCAACGAGACCGTGACGACCGGGTCCTAAACGCCGGCGGCGAACCGGCGGCCTTCGTGCTCGGCGGAAACAGCAACACCCTCGCCTTCGTGAACAGCTTTCGTCCCGAGCGCGGAACGATTACCGCGCGCCTCGTGCCCATTGCATGGACTCCCGCGGGCGTCGTGATCGGCGACACCTGGCAGAACGTCGGCATTCCGCTCTCGGGTGTCATCGATTGGGCGGATAAGACGTTTGCTCCGGAAGACGAGCGAGCGTTTATAGCGCCGGTGCGCGACATCGAGCTTCTCGCGCGCGTCGAGTGGTCTGCGCCGATTCCGGAGCGCGTCGATGAAGATGCCGTATTGAACGTCGAGGATTTGCCGGAAGACGTCGCTGAGGCTCTTGCGAATCCGCCCGCCGCGATCGCGCAATGCGCAGCCTGCCGCCGTCTCTGCGTCCGCGACGAGTTCGTGTGGAAAGAACGCCAGCTCTGCGCGTGGGACTATCACGCGCAGGTCTTCGGCAAGCGCGGCCCCTGGCGTGAAGGCGCGTACGAAGAGCGTCACTACGAGTCGCTTCCCTTCTGCGCGTACGTCGCGCCACCGCTTCTCGAAGAGCTCGGCGTAGGCGTCGCGCTCTCGCTCGACGGCGTTGCGGAGCAGAGCGCGCGCCGACTCGTGAACGCGTTGCTCGAAGAGGAGTCCGGGAACGCTCACCTAGCGGTTCGCACGAAGGACGGCGGCATCTGCGTGCTTCGCGAGAAGGCGGAGCAGGCACGTGATTAACGCGACGATTCGGCGCTTCGCGGCGCTGGTCGCAGCGTTCTTCCTCATCGTCGCAGCGCGATTGTGGTACGTGCAGGTGACGACGGGAGCGAGGATCGCCGCGCACGCGTCGAACCCGCGAAATGGGACGCTCGAAGCAGGGCGGGGGCGCATCCTTGCGACGGATGGAACCGTGCTCGCGTATTCCGACGGGAGCACGCGACGCTATCCATTCGGCGCATCGCTCGCGCAGGAAGTGGGATACGTCTCGGTTCGGTACGGCACGAGCGGTATCGAACAAGCCTACGATCGTGCATTGAGCCCGCCGGATCTCTCCGGCGATCCCATGGAGCAACTGCAAGAGATACGCGCTGCAATCGACGGAAAGCCGCTCGTGTCACAAGGCGACGATATCGTCACGACGATCGTTCCGGCAATTCAGCAAGAGCTGTACGCGAAGTTATCGGTCTACGCGCGAGCGGCCGGCGTCGTGATCGACCCGGCCACCGGCGCTGTGCTCGCCATTGCGTCGGTTCCGTCGTTCGACCCGGACTCGATCGATAGTATCTTTGCGTCACTGCGATCCGACCCGGCAAGTCCGCTGCTCGACCGCGCGGCGCAGGGCCTCTATCCGCCCGGCTCGACGTTCAAAATCTTTACGGCGTCGGCCGCACTCGACAGCGAGACCGTCACGCCGCAGTCTCGCTTCGAGGATCCCGGGTACCTCGACGTTGGCAATGCCGTACTGCACGACAACGAGGGAGAAGCGACTGGCTTTCAAAACGTGACGACGGCCTTTGCGCTTTCGAGCAACGTCGATTTCGCGCAGATCGCGCTCAAGATGGGAATCGACACCTTTTACGAGTACCTTGGCCGGTTCGGCGTAGGCGATGCGCTCGACTTTCAGATTCCCGCATCGGAGAGCAACGTGCCACCCGCATCGGACGTGAGCGCAGGCGAGCTCGCGCAGATGGGATTCGGTCAAGGAGCGCTACTCGTGTCACCGTTACAGATTGCGTTGCTCGCGGCGACAGTCGCAAACGGAGGCGACGAGCCTCGACCGTACATCGTTCGGCAGATTCGGCGCGGTAACGCGGTGGTGAGCGTCTTGCCGAGTGGTACGCTTGCTTCGCCGATTGCGGCGGATACGGCGGAGGAAGTGAAGAACATGATGATCGCCGTGGTCCAGCGTGGAACAGGCACCGTCGCAAGCCTTCCGAACGTCGTCGTCGCCGGAAAGACGGGAACGGCGACGAATCCGCACGGCGCGCCGCACTCGTGGTTCGTCTGTTTTGCACCGGCCGCTCAACCGCGCGCGGTCGTCGCGATCGTCGTGGAGAATGCGGGATACGGCGCGGCTGTTGCCGCACCGATCGCGCGCGACGTCCTGGCAACCGCGTTGCAGAGCACGGCGTCGTCGGAGCCATGATCGAACAGCAGACGTTCAATAACAGATATCGACTCGATCGCTCCCTGGGAGAGGGAGGGATGGCGCGTGTCTACCTCGGTGTTGATACGCTGCTGCGGCGCCGCGTCGCAATCAAGGTGCTGCGGGAGCAATACGCCGCGGACGAAGAGTTCGTGCGCCGCTTCTATCAGGAAGCGGAGTCCGCTGCGAAGCTCTCGCATCCGAACATTGTCAACACGTACGACGTCGGCCGTGAGGGCGATCTCTATTACATCGTCATGGAGCTCGTCGACGGACCGTCACTCGCGCAGATCCTCGCCGCGGACAGCGCCCTACCGGAACCGGTCGCAATCGACTACGCCGTGCAGATCTGCACCGGTCTCGCGTACGCCCATCGGCAAGGATTGCTGCACCGCGACATCAAGCCGGCAAACATTCTCGTGACGAAGGACGACGTCGTCAAACTATCGGATTTCGGCATCGCGCGGGCCATCTCGCAGCACACGATGGCCCTGACGACTCCGGGGCTCGTCATGGGCAGCATCTACTACGTTTCGCCGGAGCAAGCACAGGGCCACGAGCTTCGCGAGGCATCCGACTTGTACAGCGTCGGAATCGTGCTCTATCAAATGCTCACCGGAACGCTGCCGTACACGGGAGATTCGCCGGTAGCCGTCGCGCTGAAGCATATCGGCGATCCGGTTCCCGCAATCGACACCGCCAAGTATGGCGTTAGCCCCGCGCTGGCGGCGATTGTCAATCGGTTGCTGCAGAAGAAGCCAGAGCATCGCTTTGGCTCCGCGAGCGAAGTTGCATCGGCGTTGCGAGAGGCTCGCGAACGTCCCAGCATAGCGGCATACCGGCTGGAAGACGACGCGCCGGGACGCGTCGCGGTCCTCGATCTCCCGCCGCGGCGCTCGAAGATGCCGGATCGTGCGCAACACACCGGTACTCAACGCTCGCTCTCGACGAACGCCGCGCTGCTCGTACTCGCGCTCGTCGTCGCCACAGCGATCGGCTACTGGGCCTTCGGGCACCCGAATCTGAGCGCACCGCTCACCGTCGGCAACTACGTCGGCGAGACGGACGTTCAGGCGGAACAGGAGGTCGCCAACGGCGGCTTCTCCGCGAAAATCTACCACAGCAGTAGCGACACGGTCCCGCTCGCGCACGTCATCCGGCAGAATCCGGCGCCCGGCACGAAGCTTCCGAGAAACGGACTCATCGAGCTCTTCATCAGCAACGGACTGCCGACGGTCGGATTGCGCGACGTTCGCGGTTTCTCTGCATCCGACGCGCAGCGAATCTTGCAGGACGACAAGTTTCGCGTGCGCGTCGTGGAGAAGTACGACAACTCGATGAAAGGCAGCGTGATCGACCAGCACCCTTCGCC
>JASHPC010000232.1 GCA_030038335.1 Vulcanimicrobiota bacterium | reverse complement strand
GCCCGTTGCCGTTATCGTCGCTCCTTCGTTGACGGTCGCGCCACTACGGTCGAAGACGTGTACGCATTGCGCCGCACACAGATCGTATGAAACGACCGTCCCGAAACGCATGGTACGCGTTTGCACGTTTCTCACGACGCCCGTGATTGCGACCGTCTGGCCGTCGTAGTTTCCCGTATTCCCCAAGACCGCGTCCGGCGAGACGGCTGGCGTGGCAGCATGCGCCGCTGTCGCCGCAAATGCGATGAACGCGGCGCAGCAGATGGTTACAAGTGAGACTCTCATGCTGTGGAAGGTTGTCCTCGCTCGAGCCAGCGCCAATGGGTCGCGAACAGAAGCAAGGCGACCAGCAGCAGGACGACGTTGAGAACAATTCCGCGTATGTTAGAACCGTGGTGAATCAGGACGGCGACACGCGCACCAGTGGGCGGAGTACCGGGCAGCATGCCCGGTTGCGGCGTGAGAAGCGCCCCTTGCCGAAGTACCCACCGCCGCTGCATCATGCCCCCCTGCCACCCGAACGCACCGCGGGCGTGGAGGCTGTTACCGTGGCCGAATCGGGCGAATGGGGCGGGACCCGACGCTCCGAAGGCGCCGTTAACGATACCGGCAATGCTGTGTATGAAGAGCAGAACCGCGACGAGGCAGATGAGGTATCCGTAGATTTGACCGACGACACTATGCCGCATGATCCTCGACTCCTTGGCGAGCGGCTCTCAGGATAGCGGAGTTTCCTTTGAAGTACCTATGAAAATGAAGCGCCCATGAAAATCCGGCTTCGCCCCGTCCCCGTCTGCGCGCTCTTCGAAACACGGCACGCTTCACGGAGCGACTTGTCGTACCATCGCCATGCTGCGGCTTTCGTTACCATCGTCATCGAAGGCTCGTACGTCGAAGTACTCGACGAGGTGCCTAGGAGATTCATCGCAGGTTCAGTCGTACTCCACCGACCATGTGAGGAGCACGCAGACCACTTTACGTTGGGAACGCATTGTCTCAATGTCGAGCTCGATCGCGCTCCCGAGTGGGCGTCACCCGGAGCGTTGACGCTCGACGCGGAGTTCACGTCGCTCACGAGGCGACTGGCGCAACACCATGAGGCTGGCGACCATCGAAGGTGCGACGCGGTTGCAGACGCGTTACGTCGCGTCGTGGCCCACACTCCGAACGCGCGACCGCGTCCCCAGTGGCTCGACCGTGCATTGCTGGCGTTTGACTGGGCGGGAACCGAGCCGCTTCTCAACGCGGCCCGCAGCGTCGACGTGCATCCGACGCACTTCAGCCGCGATTTCCGGCGATACATGGGAATGACGCCGAGCAAATACCGTCGAGGGCGTAGAATCAACCTCGCCTCGAAGATGCTCCTCGGGACGGAGTCATCCTTAGCACAGATTGCGCTGCGATGCGGTTTCTCCGATCAGAGTCATTTCAATCACGCTTTCACCACGTTACTCGAGATGTCGCCCAGGAGCTACCGCCGCAGCTTCGGACGCTAAAGTTTTACAAGACGTCGACGAAGTTCCGCCTTAGGCTTAGAGCCATGATTCCTTCACCGCCAACGGCGCCTTGCCGCGCGCCGTTGCTTCTTGCACAGATGAAGTCCGCTATCGGCGGATCCGCTTGGCGTCGCATCGGTGAGGTGAAAGCGGTCGCCACGGCTCGTATGTCCGGTCTTTCCGGTACGGCCATATTCGCAAGCGACGTTCGTACAGGGCGCTACGCGCAACGATTCACGATCAGCGTCATGGGATCGAGCGCCCAGGTATACGATGGTCGGACGGTTTGGAGTCAAGACATTTCAGGCGGCGTGCACCCGCTCGACGCGACCTTTGCCAGGGAACGCGCGGTCACAAATGCATACCTAACGCGCCAAGAATACTTGTCGTCCTCAAGTCGAGCCAGGGTTACGTGCTTGGCAAACGAGGTAGATGATGGGCGTGTCGTCGAGCGACTATTCGTGCAGCCCGTGCACGGGATACCGGCCGTGCTTGCCGTCGATCCAAAGACGCATCTCCTCGACTCCGTCACCGAGCGTCTTCCGTCGAGCGTCGCCGTTACGCGATTCTCCGATTACCGCGAGCTCGACGACGTCGTATTGCCGTTCACGATTGCTTCGGGCTCCGTCTCAGAGCCGGATGACGACTACGTCGCAAACGTTCGTCGATACGTTTTTCGTAAGCGCGCAGATGCAACGGATTTCTCGCGGCCGCGCCAACTCCACCCCGCCATCATGCTCGGAGGCGCTACGTCAACGACCGTTCCTCTACGAATCGATGGACGTCAGTTGCTCGTATGGGCGTCTATCAACGGCCATAGATCGATGCCGTTCATACTGGATACGGGCGGTCACGCCATCCTCACGACCGGCGCAGCGAAACTTCTCGGCATACGGGGAAGCGGCGCCGGTACGAGCGGTGGAAGCGGCGCAGGAACGGTTGCGTTGCAATATGCACCGGTTTTCAGCGTACGAATTGGTCGCGCGGAGCTGCGAGATCAACGCTTTCTCATCATCAACTACCCTTACGAGTTCTACGAGCGTGGCCAGCGCCAGCCGCTTGCAGGAATCTTGGGACTCGAAATCTTCGAGCGCTTTGCAGCACGCATCGACTACGGGCGAGAACGCCTCACACTGACGCCGCTTGCGCATTATACCCATGCGAGTGGTGGTGTAGCACTTCCTATTACGTTCCAAGAAGACATGCCAATGGGATACGCCGTTGCAGACGGGCACCGGGGTCTCTTCGGAATCGATACGGGAAATGCGGGCGTCGTTATCCTCTTTGGAACATTTTTGCGAAACACCGGCCTTTTGCACGTCTACTCTAAAGGCATCGCGGTGCAAGGTCACGGCACTGGAGGAAGCAACGCGGCGACGCTCGTGACCCTCCGAAGGTTCGAGATCGCCGGGAGAACGTTTCGAAGGGTGCCGGCGGCGCTCACGCGGATGCAGAGCGGCTCGTTCTCATCTTGGACGGAGGCCGGAAACGTCGGATACGAGATCCTCGCACGCTTCGTGCCAACCTTCGATTACGCGCAAGGCCTTCTCTATCTCGACGAAAGCCCATTCGCTCACGAGCCCCGAAGAGTGAGGGCCGGCTTCATTGCAGAGAAGGTCGTTCCAAACTCCTTCATCGTGGCGCAAGTCGTTCCGGGTTCTGTCGCGGCGGACGTAGGGATGGTACCCGGGGACTCGATCGTCGCCGTCGATGGAAAACCGGCCACGCAGCTCTCATTCGGCGATTTATATGCTCTCGTGACAGGGAAGCCCGGAACGAACATCCGGCTGACGATCGTTCACGACGGAAAACGGCGCGTCGTTCAGTTGATACTTCGCTGACCTGCACTCGATCGTTTGAAGATGAGCGCATCGCACGAAAACCGGCCAGGACCAGCGACAACGAGTCCGATCATGACGATGCAATAGACGAGCGGAACTTCGAAGGACATCGGACCGCCGACGAAGTGGCCGCCCATGGGAATGTGCACCTTTACAATCGCGGTGAACACGTCGATTGCGAGCAAGATCGCGACGAACTGTGTGAGAAATCCGAGAATGACGGCGGCGCCACCGAGTACCTCGAGACACGTCACGACGCCTTGAAGCCAGGGTGGCGCAAAGGCATGCGGACCGAGCCATCCGGTCGGGTGCGGAACCTTCATCATGCCGTGAAAGATGAAACCTAGACCAACGATCGCGCGAATGACGAGCAGCGCGAAGCTCGAGCGTGCGTTCATTGCGGCGACGTCGTCGGAGCGGGTGTGGGAACGACGCCCGACTGCTCGACCACGCGTCCGTCGAGCGACTGCGTTTGCCAAAGCGACGTTGACGACTGCTCGAGTAACGCACCGTCGACGAGCACCCACATGTCGCGTTTACCCGTTGCAATCTGGAATGTGTGCGAAGCCTGCGATCCGTCGAGCATTTGGCGCATGACCGTGATATAGACGCCGCTGCTCTCGGTTACGGAATCGACTGTCGTCGTGCACGTTCCGAAACGAAGCTTTCCCGCGGCCTGTTTCAGCGAGTTCACGACGTCGTCGCGCGTATACGTCGCGCCGTCGCTGTGCAGTGAGAAGTCGGGACTGAAGGTATTCGTGAGCTGGCTCCAGCTCTCAGCAACGATATCTGCGCACTGCGCGTCGTATGCTTTCTGCAGTAACGCGGTCGCGTTCGTCGCCGGCGCTGCCGACACGCGGCAGAAGCCCGCACATGCAAACACTGCGGTGACCGCTGCCATGTGCCTCAAATCCATGCCAGGAGCGTTGCACGGCGGTGAGGGAACCTCCGCCCGCGAACGTCCCTGCGTTATGCACGTGTCGTTCCGGCGCTGTGCCGCAGCAGCGCTCTTCGCATGCTTGCTTGCATCATGTGCGCATGGAGAGCGGCAAAGCCAACCGCCAGTTCGCATTCCGGCGGCGCGTGACTTTGGCGCTCTGCAGTGGCGCTGGGTGGGACCCGCCGTCATGGGAGGGCGACTCGACGTCGTAGCAGGCATTCCGGGCGACGTTCGCACGATCTACCTCGGGCATTCGTCGGGCGGGCTGTATAAGTCGACCGACGGCGGGCTCACCTTCGCGTCGATCTTCTCGGCGGGGACGTCGACGGCGATCGGCGCATTCGCCGTCGCGCCGTCGAATCCGAAGGTCCTCTACGTCGGAACCGGAGAGGGATTTCCGCGCAACACTGCATCGCCGGGTGACGGCATTTTCGTCTCTACGAACGCCGGCAAGACGTGGCACTACTCGGGACTGCGTGACGGCGAACAGATCGCGAAACTTGCCGTCGACCCGACAAACGCAAACGTCGCCATCGCGGCAGTGCTCGGAGACGAATGGACCGCCGGCGGCACGCGGGGGATCTTTCGAACGACGGATGGCGGAAAGACATGGCAGCGCACGCTATACGTCAATGCGACGACCGGTGGTAGTGACGTCGTCTTCGATCCACAGGACCCTCGCGTCGTTTACGCGGGGACGTTTGACTTCTTGCGCCAGCCCTGGCACTTCCGCGGGGGCGGCACGGGAAGCGGCTTATGGAAGTCGACCGACAACGGAGCGACGTGGACGCGTTTGACCGATGCGTCGCTGCGCAATGGATTGCCGGGAGGCATCATCAACCGCGTCGGCGTCGCGCTCTGCTACGACCATCCAAACGTCGTCTACGCGCTCATCCCGACGAAAAAGGGCCTTCTCTATCGATCGAACGACGCGGGCGCGCACTGGACGTCCGTGAACGGCGACGAAGAACTGGACTTCCGGCCGTTCTACTTTTCGCAGATTCGCGTCGATCCGCGCAATCCAAATCGCATCTACGACATCACGGGCGGCAACGAAGTCTCGAGCGACGGCGGCAAGACGTTCTCGCCGTTTGGCGGTGGCGGCGACAATCACGATCTCTGGATCGATCCCACGGATCCGCAACGCATGCTCGCCGGAAGCGACATGGGATTCGACATGACGCTCAACGGCGGCGACACGTGGGATCACGTCAACGTCGTGCCTTTCGCGCAAGTCTATCGCGTCGGCTACGACTTCGCGATCCCGTATCACATCATGGGCGGCATGCAAGATCACGAAGTGTGGTGGGGACCGAACACGCTGTGGAACGACGGTGAGGACGAAGGCGTCGGTGACGGTGCCTGGCGCAAGATCTCGGACTGGGGCGACGGCCAATATGCGATGGCAGATCCACGCAATCCTGACATCATCTACGAAGACACGCATTTCGGAGATCTCGTCAGGCGCAACTTGCGCACCGGTGAGTCACGGTACATCTCGCCGCAACCGCTCATCACGTTCGGAACTGGAGCCGCCTCCTACGAATACCGCTTCAACTGGAGCGCCCCGTTGCTCATCTCGCCGCGCGATCCCAACGTGCTCTTCTTCGGGGGAAACGTGCTCTTCAAGACGACTGACGGAGGCACGACGTGGAGCACGATCAGTCCGGACCTGACGCAGCCGTGCGATCCGCGCTGGCTGCGCCCGAGCGGAGGTCCGATTTCACGCGACGACACGAACGCCGAAACCTATTGCACGATCTATTCGATCGCGCAAGACGCGAAGGACGCGTCAACGATTTGGGTCGGCACCGACAACGGCAACCTTTGGATCACGCGCGACGGTGGTGGAAGTTGGACGAACGTCGTCGTGAACGTACCGAACCGGCCCGCGATGGCGCTCGTTTCCTCGATCGACGCCTCGGCGGCCACGCCCGGTGTCGCGTACGTTTCGTTCGATCGCCATGGTTTCGGCGATCGCGCGCCATACGTTTATTACACGACGGACTACGGGCAGACGTGGCACGACGTCGCTCGCGGACTTCCTACCTACGTGCACGTCATTCGTGAAGATCCTCGACAGACGAATCTTCTCTTCGCCGGCACGGAACAAGGCGTCTCCGTTTCGTTCGATCGTGGTGCTCACTGGCAGAGTCTCATGCTTGGGCTTCCGGCGGTGCCCGTGTACGACTTGAAGATTCAGCCGCAGTTCAACGACTTGATCCTCGGAACGCACGGACGCGGCTTCTACATTCTCGACGACATCACACCGCTCGAGCGGCTCGCGCAGACGCCTGCGCGCGACCCGGCCCTCTATCCGCCGATGCCCGCATGGCGTTACGTTCCGCGAGCGACGTACGAAGCCGGGCGCGGAGAGTTCGTATCGGAGAACAAGCCGTACGGCGCACTCATTTCTTACTATCTGCCGCCGCGCAAGAAAAAGGCGAAGCCACCGCACGTAACGCTGCAAGTCCTCGATGGCTCGGGGAACGTCGTGCGAACGCTCGACGCGACGACGGCGCCGGGAATCAATCGCGTCGTGTGGGATTTGCATGCAGATCCGCCCGGTGGCCCGCGTGCCATCCAAGACGCGCGCTCGTACTACGTGTTTTATACCGTCTATATCGAAGGCCCGGAAGTGCTTCCCGGTTCGTATCAGGTTCGGTTACGCGTTGGCAAGTGGACGAAACAGGTTCCGGTCGACGTTAAACTCGATCCTGCGTCGACCGCGTCAGTCTCAGATCTGCGCGCGCAGTACGACGCGCTCGAACGCCTCGCGCAGATGCAAGAAGGGTGCGAAACGCAGGTTGCCATCATCGAGTCGCTCGACTCACAGATTCAAGCGCGCCTTGCGAAGACGAGGAACGCCCAGCTTCGCCGTGCGCTAAACGTGTATCGCGCACGATTGAATGCTGCTGCCGACGCACTGCGGACCGGCAACGGAAGCGAGAACGCGGGCTACAAGCATGCGGCAGCGCTCATCGACCAGATTGCCTACCTGCGCCATATATTGCCTACGTATTTGGGACCCCCGACGCAGGCTCAGAGCGCACTCATCGACGCGGACGCAACGGACGCGACGAATCTCTCAGCACGCACGCGAGCGCTCTTCACGACCGCGCTCAGCGCTGCTAACGGCGCGCTCACACAACTGCATATGAAACCGC
>JASHPC010000231.1 GCA_030038335.1 Vulcanimicrobiota bacterium | reverse complement strand
TGGCCACCTTGGCCTTGAATGCCGGTGAGTGATTCCGGCGGGCGCGTCGTGTCAAGATCTGCTCCTTTTCTGAAGGCATCTTCGCCTTCGGTGGAGCGGATTCATCACTTAGAGCGGTGTTCGATTAACCGGGGCCACCTCTCACATGCGGGAGTCTGTTAAGTGAACAAGGTGGGACTAACGAATCCTTTACGGCTACGGAGCAATACAACCGGGATTAGAGTCGGTTGTTCCCAGGCCAGATACTGCGCTTCGATGTTGCGATGCCCGGGCAGCTACATGGCGATGTCTAAAACAAAAGCGTCTGAAACTCGCCGACTTCTTTAAAACCGAGGCGACGATAGAGCGCGAGAGCTGGCGCGTTGAAGTCGTTGACATAGAGCGACAGAGTCGGAATCATGCAAAGCAACGTGCGGCAGATCTCGCCGAGCGCGGCGGTTGCGATGCCTTGGTCGCGAAACTCGGGCGGCGTCCAAATGCCTTGCAGTTGCGCCGTCTTCTCGCACCATGCGCCGACGTTGCAATAGAAGCATAGACTGCCGTCGCGTTCGCCGACCCACCAGAGTCCCATACGAATCATGCGTCGTATTCCCGCACCGAAGTCGAGCGAGTCGCCGCGTGCATCAGTTTCGATCTCGCCGGAGATCATCGCTGCAGAGTTGCGCGCGACGATCTCCCACTCGCTCTCGCGCGCGTGCCGCACGTTGACGCCGCTTCCGCTTGCGCGCAGAGAGGAGGCGTCGACGGCCATGACCGGTTGCCGCTCCCGGACGAGCCGGGGCGGCACATGCGAGCCTCGCACGATCTCCCAGTATGCGCAAACGGCCTCGCGCGGCCCGACGATCGCGCGCTCGTTTCGATCGCGCGCGGTGGAGGCAAGCGCAGGCAGCGCCTCCGGCTCGGCAGCGAGCACGATATTGCTCGCGATCAAGCCTGCGCCGATCACGCGGCGTCCATCCGACACGACGTGCATGGACGGTTGCAATCCAACGCTTTCGCGCGCGACGTACGTCAAGAAGACATTTTCGTACGGCGCCTTCGACAGATACGCGATCGCGCGATCGCGATTCGTGTCCGAGAGAGGTTCGACGCGCGCGTCCCGAGCGGAGATCACTGGTCGAGCGTCACGTCCAGCACGAGCCGGCTGCTCGGAGATTTGCTTCCCGGTTCCGGCTCGACGCTCACGGCGACCGCTCCCGTACGCGATGCGTCCACGTCGTCGAGAGAGACGACTGCAATGCCGTGCAAATCAGGAATGAAGCTTACCGAGGGCGTCATCGCGTGCGCGCCCCGCGCGAGCGTCCACGCTTGATAGACGCGTCCGCGCGGCGGCATCGGAAGATTTCGCATGAGCACGTAAAGCCGATCGTTGCTCGAAACGACTTCGTCGTTACCGGATTGATAATGCTGCGCTTGCGGGCTCTGCAGATCGGCCAGCGCCGTGCGCTCGGCCGCAAGTTCGCGCGAGATGACCGCTGCCTGATGTGCGTCGCGCGCTCCGTCGCTCTGGGACTGGCGCAGTTGCGCGGTAAGGGTGAGGTTTGTCAGCGTCGTGGCGAGCGCAAGTGCGAAACAGACCCCAGCGACGAGGTATGCCGGCCAAACGGGCGGACGCGCGTAGGATGGAAGCGTGCGCGGCACCTCGGACACTTCGCGTCGCCGGTGAGCGGCCCTGGATTCGTTTCGGGGCGGGAGAGGTTCCCGAGCGACCGCTCGTCGTAGGCATGGACGTGGCTTTCAACGTCGTCTTCGGCGCGCTCGTCTTCGCGCTGCATCTCTTGCCTCGGCCCGATTCGGTGAGAATTGTCGCAAACTGCAGCGTTACCGTGCCGCGAACGGTGCCGAGCAGCTTCGATCCCGGCGCGCTCGAGGAGCTCAACGAGCGTTGGAGCGCTCTCGGAATCGGCACGCTGCATGCTGCGCGCACGTCGCCGATCGTCGTAGTGCGCGACGCATCGCTTCCGTCGCAGGCTTACCACCTTGCGGTCGCACCAAATGGCGTTCGCATCGAAAGTCGCGACGCTGACGGCACATTCTACGCGGCGATGACGCTCGCGCAGTTGCCGCAACGCACGAGCTCAGGGTGGCGGCTGCCGTGTGTTTCAATTGCTGATCGGCCCGCGCTGCGCTGGCGAATTCTCTCCGACGACGTTTCGCGTGGACCGCTTCCGACGATGCGTTACTTCGAGGAACGGATCCGCACGATTGCCGCATTCAAGATGAACGGCTACTCGCCGTACATGGAGCACGTCTTCGTTTCGCCGACAGACCCGCTTCCGGCGCCGCTCGACGGCATTACGCCCGCGCAACTGCACGTTCTCGCGTCATACGCTCGTACGTTTCACGTTGCGTTCATTCCGGAGCAGCAGACCTTCGCGCACATGCACAACACGCTGAAGCTTGAGGAGTACGCGCCTGACGCAGGCTTCCCGCACGGCTTCCTCCTCTCTCCGGCGGTGCCGGAGTCGGTTGCCTACGTCACGCGCCTCATCCGCCAGGAGCTGGCGGCCGTGCCGCATCCGCCCTTCTTTCATATAGGGTCGGATGAAACGTCGACGCTCGGCGAGGGCGCGACGACCGCCTACGTCGCGTCGCATGGCGGGCGAGCGCGCGTCTATGCTTCGCACATCACGGCGATGGCGCGCGTCATCGCGCCGTCGGGAGCGCGCATGATGCTCTGGGACGACGGCATCGAACGCGATCCGCAGATCATGCAGATGATTCCACGCAACGCCGTCGTCGTGAACTGGCACTACGGTGTCGAGCCGTCTTACGAAAAGTACATTCGGCTCATCGCGAGCGGTGGATTCCAACAGATGATCGCTCCCGGTGCGAACAACTGGAATCAAGTCTTTCCCGACGTCGCGACGGCGATCGCAAACGAGCGCCGCTTCATCGACGAGGGGAAAGCGGAGCACGTCCTCGGTCTTTTTCAAACCGAGTGGAACGACGACGGCGAGACGCTCTACGAAGCGACGTGGTATCCCGTGCTCTATGCGGCAAGCGATGCTTGGGAGCAACGGGACGTCGATCCGGCTCGCTTTGCGGCCGACTTTCCCACTGCGTTCTTCGGGATCGACGATCCGCGCTACGCGCAAGACGTCGCTCAGCTCGGCGACGTCTTGACGCGCCTAGAGTCCGTGCACGCAGGCTCAACCGACGAGTTATTCTGGGACGATCCCTTCGACCCGGTCGTGGACGCGGCGCTCAACGCACAGACGCTCCACAGGGTGCGGCTCGAGGCCGAACGCGTGGAGACGCACCTCATTGCGCGGCGCCCACCACTGCACTCGAACGCTGCCTCAGTGATGTTTCTCGCCGCGCGCCGCTACGACGTTCTAGGAAGAGCGTTTCAGGTTGCCGATGAGATACGCAACGACTACTATTCGCCCTCGTACCGCGACTTGATCTGGAGCGAGTACTGGTTCTGGGAGTTGCGCGACGATTATGAAGAGCTCGCGCCGCTCTACGAACGCGCGTGGAATTACGAGAGCCGTGCCGGGCACTTGGCGAGCAACCTAGAGTGCTATCATATTGCGGCTGCTCGCGCAATCGATCGGGCAGATGCGATCGCGCGCGTGACGCGCGAAGACTTTCTTGCGGGTAAGCCACTTCCACCTCTCGACGACGTCATCCGTTCGCAGGCGCAGTGAGCGCCATTCTCATTCTCGCCGTCTTCGTCGCGTTCGCGGCGTTGATGTACGCGCGCAAGCTCCCGGCGATCGTGGCGGTTCCCGCGATGGCTGTCATCATGGCGCTCGTCGCGGGCGTTCATCCCGCATCGCTCGGCGCGATCGTCGTCGACGGCGCAAGCGCCCTCTCGCGGGCGTACGTCGCGGTTATCTTCGGCGCGTTGCTCGGCCGCGTGACCCTCGACACCGGGATTGCGCGCGCAATCGTCAATCTTGCCGCCGAGTACGGTGGCGAGCGTCCCTTTGCATTCGCGCTCGTGCTCTGTGCTATCGTCGCCGTGCTCTTCACGTCGCTCAACGGACTCGGCGCGATCATCATGGTCGGTTCGATCGTGCTGCCGATCATGATGACAACGGGGGTTCCGCGCACGATCGCTGCGACGCTCTTCCTCATGGCGTTTGCGCTCGGTTTCATTTTCAACATCGCGAACTGGACGTTCTACACGACCTTCTTCGGCGTTACCGAGCAGGAAATCGTGCGCTACGCCATCGTTCTCGCGATCGTCGACGCGCTGGCGCTCGTGACGTATGCGAGTTTCGCCTTCTACCGCGAGCGGGAGTACGCGGCGTGGTCGCAGCCAGCACCTGAGAAAGAACGAAGCGTTCCGTGGTGGTCGCTCGTCACGCCCGTCCTCCCCATTCTGCTCTACTACGCAGTGCACATGGACGCGACGCCGGCCTTTGCGCTCTCGGCTATCTACGGCGTGCTCTCGACGAGGCCGCTGCGAGCCGTCCCGACGCTCGTTGCGTCTGCAATTCGAGGCGTTGAGGACGTCGCGCCGGCGGTCGTTCTCTTCATGGGCATCGGAATGTTGCTCGTTGCAACGAAGGAGCCGCAGTTCGCGTCGGCGCTGCATCCACTCGTCGCGGGCGGATGGATTCGCAATCCACTCGCGTACGTCGCAGTCTTCGGGCTCTTGAGCCCACTCGTGCTGTACCGCGGACCGCTCAATCCCTACGGTGTCGGCATCGCGATCTTCACCGTGTTGCTCGCCACGCACGCCGTGCCGCCGCTCGTGCTCGTCGCTGCGGTCATGGCAGTCGTGCAGGTGCAGAACGTGTGCGATCCGACGAACACGCAGAACGTCTGGGTGGCGAACTTCACGGGCGTTCCCATCATGACGATTACGAAGCGCACGCTCGGATTTCAAGTTTCCGTTGCGATTGTCGCGACGATTGCGGTGGTGTCGGCGACGCAGCCGCTTCTCGGCGTGCGAGCCTTCGCGTCGCTCGTTCCTCCCGTGCTCGCGCAGGAGCTTTTCCCAGGCATGCAGTCGCCGCCGAGTGCCGCATACCGCGTTGCCGTCGACGATGACGGCACGCCGCTCGGACGCGAAGGGGCCGACGCGGTCGTCACCGCCCTCAGCGGTGGATCGCTGCGCGCATTTCGCATGCACGACGATCCGGACGCGCGCGATTGCTCGCGTAAGCCGTATGCAGCATACGTGCGTGTCGTGACGAGTGAGTTCACGCTCATCGAAGGGGTCGACTTCGACGTCGGGCTCATTTTAGAAGATTGCGGTGGGTGGGTGGTCAACGAATGGCACGATCACGAGATCGTGTCGCAGCCAGACGCATCCGAAGCGCAAGCGCTGGCGGATCAAGGCGTTGCGCGCTGGCTGCGTTGGAACGCCGCAACCCCTGACGTTTCGGAAAACCTCTACCACATCGGCGTCGCGATGTCCGCACAGGACGCGCCGCGATACTTCTACGCGCTTTACAAGACGGACGACGGGAACATGCGCGCGTACGTGCGCGCTGGAGGGCCTGCATACGACGCCGGCATGCGCTCGGGCGACGTCATCGAAAAGCTCGATGGCAAAGACTGGTGGGAGTACGGCACGTATCAGACGGAGGCGCGCGCGTACGACGGAAAGCCGCACTCGTTCGAGATCTCGCGGAACGGAGCGACGATCGACGTGCAGCTCGCGGAGCCCTTTCGTGTCTGACGAGAGCGCGCGGCGAGCGCCGACCGAACGCTTTACGACGCGCGCGCAAGCGTATGCCGTCGGCCGGCCGCTCTATCCCGCCGGAGCCATCAACGCCGTTCTCGAAGGTCTCGGCGATCCATCACACGTCGTCGTCGCGGATGTCGGCGCAGGTACCGGCATATCATCGCGACTCCTCGCAGAGCGCGTCGCGCAGGTTATCGCAATCGAGCCGAACGCGGCAATGCGCGAGGAGGCGACGGCGCACGCGCGCGTCTCCTTTCGTGAAGGGACCGCGGAAGCAACCGGGTTAGATGACGGAAGCGTCGACGCCGTTACGGCGTTTCAGGCATTTCACTGGTTCGATTCGAAGGCGGCTATCGCCGAGTTTCGACGCATCGCGAGGCGTCGCGCGGCGCTCGTGCAGAACGAGCGCGACGAGCGTGATGCCGCGGCACGCGCGTACGGTGCGATCGTTCGCGCACACGCCACCGATACCACCGAACTGCGCAGACTGGACGCGCGCGAGCGATTCGCGCGCTTTCCAAACGCACGGATAACCCGCTTCGACGTCGCAGCGGAACAGCGTCTCGACCTCCGCGGCCTGCTCGCGCGCGCGGAGTCGACCTCGTATCTGCCGCAGATCGGGGAGACAGCAAAGACGCTGCACGAAGAGTTGGAGCGTTTCTTCGGCGAGTTCGCTGCAAGCGGTGTCGTGCGGATCGCGCTCTTGACGACGGTCATTCGAGCGGATTGGTGAAGCGCACGTTACGCGTCGGCGTCGACGTCGGTGGAACGTTTACCGACGTCGTTGCTGTCGATGCGGTGACGCGTGAGTTAGTGGCGGCCGTTAAGGTTCCGACGACGCACGACGCTCCCGAAGGTGTTGCGGCAGGCATCATCAGCGGACTTGGACGGCTGCTCGCGAGCGACGACGTGGCGTGCAACGAGATATCGTTCATCGCGCATTCGACGACGCAGGCGACGAACGCACTGCTCGAAGGAGACGTCGCGTCGGTCGGCATCGTGGGATTGCTGCGCAATGCCAATCCGCTCGCCCGGGCGCAGATGCGTGTGCCGGCGTTCGAGATCGCACCTGGCCTGCGCTTCGCCGCGCAGACGCGCTACGCGCGCGCCGGCGACGAGGAAGCAGCGAAGCGCGCCGTCGATGCGCTCGCAAGTGATGGTGTTGGTTCAATTGCCGTGACGCAGCCATTCGGTGTCGACGACGCCGAGGCCGAAGAGTCCGCTGCCGGGTACGCGCGTTCGCGCGGTCTCTTCGCAACGAGCGGTCACGATGTCAGCGCGGCATACGGCCTGCGCTCGAGAACGCGCACGGCGGCGCTCAACGCGGCGATCCTGCCGCGAATGGTACAGACCGCGCGGATGACGGCGGCGGCCGTACGCAATGCGCAGATTGGCGTCCCGCTCATGGTCATGCGCAGTGATGGCGGCGTCATGGACGTGCGCGAAGTCGAGCGGCGCCCGATTCAGACGCTCCTCTCCGGCCCCGCCGCGGGCATCGCCGGCGCGTTGCTTTACGAGCAGATCAGCGATGGTGTTTTGATCGAAGTCGGCGGCACGAGCTCGGATTGCTCGGCGATTCGCGCCGGGCGTCCGCAGATGCGCGCTGCACGCGTCGGGGGACATCGCATGATGCTGCGCACGCTCGACGTGCGGACTCTTGGCATCGCGGGAGGCAGCATGCTGCGCGTGAGCGACAGCGACGTCATCGACGTCGGTCCACGCTCGGC
>JASHPC010000230.1 GCA_030038335.1 Vulcanimicrobiota bacterium | reverse complement strand
CATCTCGTTCGCCGGAACGCGCAGCGAGGCCGGCACGAACGTGGACATCCTTACGGAAATGCTTGCGGTGATGAACGCGTCGCGCGCATACGAGAGCAACGCCGCAGTCTTCGACGCAGGCAAGACGGTGGCAGAGCGCACGATCGAGTTGGGAAGGATCACGCCGTGACCGTCCGCCCGCTGCTTCCGGACGTTCCCCGCCCTGACATGGCTCCGTCTACTCCCAGCGACCGTGAGGTGAACGCGTTCGCGCGCGCCGTCGACGCAGTCAGCGCAATCTTCGAAGACGCACAACGCGCCGAGAATGCCTATGCAAGTGGAGCGGGCAGTCTACGCGACGCCGTCTACGAGCGCGCTCGCGCAGATGTCGCGATCTCCGTTGCTGCCTCGGCGGCGCAGCGCGCGGCTCAGGCGATGCAGACGTTGCTCTCGATGCAGATCTGATTCATGACGCTGGCGTCTGCACTTGGAAGATTGCGCGCGATCGATCCACGCGCGCGCGTAGCATTCGCAAGTGTGCTCGTGGCCGTCATCATTTTTGGCGGAGTCGTCGCGTCGTTCGGACGCGTACCGCAGACTGCGCTCTTCGCGACGCCGCTCCACCCCGAGCAACTGCAAGAGATCGAAGAGCGGTTGGCCGCGTGGAACGTTCCGTTCACACCGCTCGCGGACAACGTGACGGTCGAGTCGCGGCGACGAAACGAACTGCTTTTGCGACTCTCGCTCGCCGGCGTCCCACACGCACACCTTACGAGCGAAGACGAGGCGCTTTCGGCGATCGGTGCGCTGACGCCGCAAAGCGTCATCGACGAACAGGAAGTTGCCGGGCGCGAAGGTGACATCGCCGCGGCATTGCGTGACGTCGCCGGCGTTCAGGACGCGCGCGTGATCGTCGCACCCGCGAAGGCGAGCGAGTTCGCCGACGAACGGGGCAGCGCGGCGACTGCGAGCGTTCGCCTTCGCCTTTCCCCCGGCATTCGCATGACGCGCCAGACGGTTACCGGGATTCGGGCGTTCGTAGCGGCCGCGGTGCCGGGACTCGCCGCCGGCCACGTAACGATCTTGGACGACCGTGGCGTTGCGCTCGACGACGCTGCGAACGCGGCGGAAAGCGACGCTGGAGGCCTTCAAAACGCGTTGCAGTCGGCGCTGGACGACGCGTTCGGAGAGGGCGTCACGATCGTTCGCGTGCGTTCCGATGCGAACCGCACGTCAACGGCGGTCTTCGTCGACACGGCGCACGCAGGCGATCTGCTCGCTGTGCGCGACTTAGCCGCCGCGACCGTCGCGTTCGATGCACGACGCGGAGACGCGCTTGCGGTGCAAGCCGTCGATTTTGCGCGGCCGCCTACCGCGCGCAAGGACGTCTGGTGGCTGCTCTACGGCATCGCCGTGCCGCTGCTTCCGGTTATCGTCTGTGTTGCGGGCGCGCTCGTCGCATGTCGCATGGCGGCGCCCTCGATCGTCAACGCAATCCGAAGTTTCGGAGAACGCGTACGCGTGTCGCAGGCGCGACGCGAGGCACCCGACATGCCGCCAGCGCGCGTGCGCGCGATGCTCGAGGAGGAGCCACCGCACGCGGCAGCGGCGGTGATCAGCGCGTTGCCTACGGCGACTGCGGCGGCCGTTCTCGAGCTCTATCCGCCGCACGAACGCGCGGCGATCGTCAAGCGCATGCATCGCGCAACGTCGCCGCTGATCCCCGACCCCGGCGAGCTCTTGCGCAATGCGTGATGCATTCGTTCCTTTCGACGTCTACGCGCGCCGGGCGGACCCGCCCGAACAGAGTGTTGTCGAGGGTCCGGCGGAAGCCGAGCACGAGCGCGATGCCTACGACGCGCGCGACGTGCGGTTGTTCTTTGCGGCGCTGGCAGATGCGCTCGACGCCGTTCGCAGCGATCTTCTCCGTGATCTGAGTGTCGAGGTCCTCGGGCGCGAGCTCGCGCTTGAAGAGGTCGACGTCGCGCGGATCGCGCAGCGCTTGCTCGAGCAATTCGAGCGCGATGAGCCTCTGACGATGTACGCGCACGCAGACGACGTGAAAGCGCTCGGAGACTGCGGCGTCCCGGTACACGCCGCCGAAGGGTTGCGGCGGGGCGACGTGAGGCTCGAGCTGCGATATGGCAGCATCGATGCGTCGCTTGGCGCGCGGCTCGCGAGCGTCTTGCGCGCCCGCGCGTCGTGATCGTTTGCGGGCGCGTCGAGCGCGTCGAGGGCGGGATGGTGGTAGCGCGGCTGCCGCGCGCCGCGATCGGCGCAAGCGCGCGTCTTGGAAACGCCGTACCGGCGGAAGTACGACGGGTTGACGGCGGCCACGCATGGCTCTTCGCACACGGCTCGCTCGAAGGCGTCGCGCATGGGGAAGCGGTGGCGCTCGACGATGCGATGCGAAAACTTCCTCTCGGTGCGTGCGCGCTCGGTCGCGCGATCGACGCGTCAGGTCGTGCCCTCGACGGCAAAGCGGCGCTACGAGGACGGCTCGTTCGGTCGGAACCAGAAGCGCCGAGCACACGCGTCGCGGTGCGCGCTCCGTTGTGGTGCGGCATTCGCTGCATCGACGCGTTGATGCCGATCGGCATAGGAGCGCGCGTCGGATTGTTCGGCGCCGCTGGCACGGGGAAGAGCACGCTCTTGGAAGCCTTCGCAAGCGCTGCGGCTGCAGACGCCGTCGTCGTTGCGCTGATCGGCGAACGTGGCCGAGAGGCACAGCGGTGGATCGAGCGTTGCGACCGGCGCACGACCGTCGTGTGTGCGACGTCAGATCGCCCGGCGGCCGAGCGCGTTCGTGCTGCGCGCGTTGCGTTCGCGCACGCCGCCGCTCTTCGAGAACGCGGCGTGCACGTGCTGCTCGTGCTCGATAGCCTTGCGCGAACGGCGATGGCGCTGCGCGAGCTCGGGCTTGCCGCCGGCGAGCCGGTTGGACGCGCGGGATATCCGCCTAGCGTCTTTGCCGAGCTGGCGCGGCTCGTCGAGGTCGCCGGCGCGACACCGCATGGCTCGATGACGCTCGTCGCAACGGTGCTCGACGACGGCGACGAGCGCGATCCCGTCAGCGACGCTGCGCGCTCGCTTCTCGACGGTCACATTCAACTATCGGGCGCGCTCCTGCGCGCGGGACGATTTCCTGCAATCGACGTCGGCGCGAGCGCGAGCCGCACGATGCATCTCGTCGCTTCGCCGGAGCACGTTCGCTCGGCCGGAGTCGTGCGCGACGCGATCGCGCAGCTTGCCCGCACCGAAGACGCGCGGATGCTTGGCATCGCAACGAACGGAGCGCGCATCGAGGCCGCGGTGCGGTTAGAAGAAGAGATCGAAGCGTTTCTTCGTCAGGACGCGCGATGCTGCGACGCTGCAGAGTCACTCGATAGGCTCTACGGCGTAGCGGCGAAACTTGGGTCCCCGGCGCCGGAACACACGACGGTCACCTTCCGATGACCGCGCCATAACGGCGCGCGTGCACGATAGCGGCATGACGACGATCACGCAACCTCTCGAAGTCAGCGTTCTCGCGGCGCCCATCGCGGCGATCGATCGCCGCGCGCTCTCGCAGGCATGGTATTCGGCGTTGGGATATGGCGCGCGAAATGCGCCGCGCCCGTCACCCGCTGCGCGCGTGCCGCGTGCAACAGCGAAGTCCGCCGGCAGAAGAGCGGAGAGTTCCAGCGGCGCGACGACACCATCGAAAAACGTCAGTCAGCCAATGCCGCAGCGCACGCGAGCGCAGCAACCCCCGCCTTCGAGCGATCCCGAGCGGGCGCGAAAGAGAACCTCGCATCTCGAACGCCTCGCGGCTTCCACCGTTCGCAGCCAGCGCGTCAAACGCGCGACGATGCGACTCGGAGACGGCCAAGACCGCGTGCACGTCGTGATGGAGCATCGCGGTGCGAAGCTTCACCTCGTTGCCGTGTGTCGCCGGGACGTGCACGAGCGCGTCGTTCGGGCGCTCGCCGACGTCTGCTCGAATCTCGCGCGTCGCGGTGTCGCCACGCACGCGCAGGTGCACGGAGACGCATCGTGCACGTGAACGCATCGATTGCCGCTGCGCTGCAGCGTGTGGACGAACGCGCCGCCGACGTGTTGCGCGCTTACACGCCGGGCGCTCGACCGGCGTTGGATGACGTTACGCGAACGGAGACGTCGTATCCAACGCTTGACCCGCTCTCCGTTGCGCCGCCCGAACGCGCGTACTTCGTTACTCGAGGCGCCGACGGAGCCACGCGCTACACGCGCAGCGGCACGTTTTCGGTGCGTGGTGGAATCCTCACGGCGCAGAGCGGCGACGCCGTCTTGGGCGCGGACGCGCGAGGAACGCTCGGGACGCTTCGCGTGAACGCAGTCGACGTCGAACTCGGACGCGCGCGAAACGTTCGCATCGACACTCGCGGCGAGATGATCTACGAACGAGACGTCGTCAATCCACGTAGCGGCCTTCGGGAACGCCGGCGCGTCGTAGCCGGAAGACTCGCTCTTGCACGGTTTCCCGCAGGGACGCGTCTCTCGGGAAACGGCGAAACGCTCGACGCGCCGCCCGGCAGCTCTCCGCATTATGGCGTCCCTGGAGACGGCAACTTCGCTCCACTCGAGACGATGCGCCGTGAGAGCAGCGGCGTCGACATAGACCGCAGTCTCGATCGCCTGCGCGTCGCCTACCGTGAGATAGAGGCGATGGAGAGTGCATACCGCGCGCAAGACGCGGCAAAGAAGACCGCAATGGAGATCGTGAAGTGAAGCATCTTGCGTTTTCCGGCGATGAACGCGTCGGCGCCGCGCGTTTCGAGGAGCGCTCCCTTCTGCCCGTGCCCGCGGCATGCGTCGTTGCGAACGCGGTGCGCGAACGATTGACGTCGCTCGTCGGGAAGGATGTGGACCTTCGCTTGTGGCCACCCGCGATTCCACGACGCGAGGCGTGGAGCGCGATCTTCGAGGGCGCACGTCTCTACGTTCTTCGCGGAGCGAACGGTGACGCCGCTCTTGTGCTGCGCCCACATGACGCCTGCGCGCTGGCGGCGCTCCTCTACGGCGAGACCGAAGCGTTGCGTGAAGTTCGCGCCTTGTCCCCGCTCGAGCTCGAGATCACGCGGCGAGCGGTGGCGGCGGTTGCGGGCGCTCTCGCGCCAGTCTGCGGTGACGTGCGCCCCGATTTCGCTTCGTCGGACGTTGATGCCGTCACGTACTTCGAGCTGCACGTGCTCGAGCCGATGGCCTTCTGTATCGGCGTCGCTCTTGCGAACGAGCCCGACGCCCGCGCGACGCAGCCAATACCCCGCAATACGCTGCTGCATGCCGTAGTAGAAACGACGGCCGAGTTACCTCTGCAATCGCTTCGCGCGCGGGAAGCCGCGACGTTGCAGCCCGGAGACGTGCTCGCGGCACCGTCGCTCGAGGCGAGGCTTCGCGCAAACGGAAAGGCGTGTGCAATAGGAACGCTCGGCGTCGGCGGAGAGCGCTACGCGATTTGCGTGCTGAGTCGCCGATGAGCGCAGTTCGTCAAAACGCAGATCTCGAGGTGCTGCGCTCCGTGCCGCTCGACGTAACCGCCGTGCTCGGAAGCCGTCGGATGACGATTGCGGAGCTGCTCGAGCTGGGAGAAGGAGCGGTCGTAACGCTCGATCGATCGGTGTCGCAGCCCGTCGACGTGCTCGCGGGCGGAACGCTCGTGGCGCGCGGCGAGATTGTTTCGATCGAGGAATGCTTCGGC
>JASHPC010000229.1 GCA_030038335.1 Vulcanimicrobiota bacterium | reverse complement strand
CCGGCACCCGTGCAGGGAGCTTCCGTCAGCTCGTCGAGCTCGAGGCCCAGCGGCTCGGCGATCGCGTGCGCCGCGACGTAGAGCTCCGGACACGCACCTTTGGAGACGCATCCGGGATAGAACGCAACCTTCACTTGAACCGCCCTCCGACGCGTTGAAAGATCGTCTTGATGCGCTGCACGTTCGGAATCTTCTTGTGAAGAATCGGCGGCAGCTTGCCGGCGCGCAGCATCGCGATTGCCGACGGCAACGTCTTCAACTGGCCGACCACGTTGAAGAATCCGGTCGACTTCGGCATGAGTGTGAGCTCATTGAGCCTGCCGCTGTCGCGCACCGATTCGGCGAACGCGTCGGCGTGCCGCGTGCCGGGATTCGACGTGAAACCGGCGTCCACGGCCATTTTGCGCAGCTTGAGAATCTGCGTGAGCGGCGCAACGCCTTTGGGACATTGCTGAACGCACTCGAAGCAGTGCGTGCAATCCCAGATGCCACCGGATTTACTATAGTCGCCGAGCCTTTCTTTCGTCTCTGCGTCACGCGGATCGCCCGCGTAGCGATACGCTTTCGCAAGCGAGTGCGGCCCGAGGAAGTTCTCGTTGATCGCGAACGACTCGCAGTCCATCAGACAACAGCCGCAGTTGATGCAGCTCACTTCTTGGATGAGCTCGTCCATCGACGCGTTCGAGACGCGATACTCTTCTCTCGGACCGGGAACGGGCTGCTTTGGCTCGAGCCACGGCGTGACGGCATGGTGCTTCTTCCAGAACGGTTCCATGCCCCAGACGAGGTCCCGCACGACCGGCATCGACGGCGGCGCCTCGACACGAGTCTTTCCGTCCTTCGTGAAATCTTGCAGCTTGCTCTTGCACGCGAGATGTGCGTGGCCGTTGATCCACATCGCGCAGGAGCCGCAGATTGCGCTGCGGCAGGCGCATCGTACCGCGAGCGACTCATCCTGATACTCGCGAATCGCAATGAGCGCGTCGAGCACAACGGCGTGTTCGGGCAGGTCGACGGTGAACGTTTGGTAGCGGCGAGCCGGCGACTTGTTCCACGGAACCGGGTAGCCTTCTTCGCGCGTCACGCCTTCGGGGTAGCGCCCCTCGGGATTGTAGCGTCCGACCTCGATGGTAAACCGCATTAGTACGTTCGAACCTCAGGCTTCCACCGCGTGATCGTAACCGGAAGGTACGAGACCTCCGGTTCGCTCGCCGGTGTGTAGGTGAGCACGATGTGTTTGAGCCACTCGGTGTCGTTGCGCTCGGGATAATCCGTGCGCGAGTGCGCTCCACGACTCTCCGTGCGAATGAGAGCGCTGCGAATCGTTGCCTCGCCGATATCGAGCAGGAAGCCCAACTCTAGGACGAACTGCAGCGCTTGATTGAACACTCTGCCTTTGTCTCCAACCGTGACCAACTCGTAACGCTTGCGCATCTCCGCAAGCTCACGCAGCGCCGTTTGCAAACCCGCCTCGTCGCGATAGATTCCGACGTACTTGTCCATCATCGTTCCCAGCTCGAGGCGCAGGCGCGCGTGCGTCTCGCCTTTGTACGGCCGCTTGAGAAGCTCGCTCAGGCGCTCTTGCTCCGCGTGAAGCAGCAACTCACCTCCGTTCGAGCGCGCGACGCCTTTCACGTACTCTGCTGCGGCCTTTCCGCTGCGTCGCCCGAAAACGATCGTATCGAGCAGCGAGTTCGCGCCGAGACGATTGCCTCCGTGGACGCTCACGCAGGCCACCTCTCCCGCGGCGTAAAGCCCTGGCATTCTCGTCGCGCCGTGCACGTCGGTTTTCACGCCGCCCATCATGTAATGCATCCCGGGGCGAACCGGAACCGGCTGCTCGATCATGTTGATGCCGATGTAGTCGAGCGCCACTTCGTGGATCTGGGGAAGCTTTTTGAGAATCAGATCCGCTCCAAGATGACGCACATCCAGGAGCACGTTACCGTCGACACCGCGGCCTTGCGCGATCTCAACAGCCTCGGCGCGTGAAACGACGTCGCGCGACGCAAGCTCCATTTTGTTCGGCGCATAGGCCTTCAGGAAGCGCTCGCCGTTGGCATTGAGCAGATACGCGCCCTCGCCGCGCGCGGCTTCCGTCATCAGAAAACCGCTGCCCGCGAGCGTGGTCGGATGGTATTGAACCATCTCCATGTCCATGAGCGGTGCACCCGCGCGATATGCGAGGGCATATCCGTCGCCAGTGCAGATGAGAGCGTTCGTGCTCGGCTCATAGAGACGTCCGCAACCTCCGGCGGCGTCGATGACGGCCTTCGCGCGAATGAGGTGAAGCTCGCCGGTCAGCGACTCGATCGCTACGGCGCCGCGGCACGCCCCGTCTTCAACGTACAGCGCGGTCGCAAACCACTCTTCGTAGACCTTGACGCCTGCTTTGAGGATTTGATCGTACAGCGTGATGAGGAGCGCCTGGCCCGTGATGTCACCTACGAAATACGTTCGTGCCAGCGATGCGCCACCGAAGGCGCGCGTGCCGAGCTTTCCATCTTCATTTCTATAGAAGATAACGCCCATGTGCTCGAACTCGAGCACATCCGTCGGTGCCTCTTGGCACATCGCTTCGATCGCGTCCTGATCGCCGAGATAATCGCTGCCTTTGACGGTGT
>JASHPC010000228.1 GCA_030038335.1 Vulcanimicrobiota bacterium | reverse complement strand
CGAGCTTCTGCGAAGGCGGATTCCTTCGAAGCCCGCGAGCTGCCGCCGGTGCAATCATCGGCGGTACGATCCACGCTTCCCGCTGACGATTCACGAGATCGTCGAAACGCGTCCGGTGGACGGCGCTTTGCGCCAGGCGGCATCTGCCGCGCGCAGAAGATAACTTCATCATGAGCAACAGCGTTTCAACCGACGGCGCAAAGGTCCGCACGGAGACGGACTCGATGGGTACGATCGAGGTTCCGTCAGACAAGTATTACGGAGCGCAGTCGGCGCGCTCGCTCGTGCACTTCGACATCGGCGACGGCTCGTGGCCGCGCGACGTCATGCCGCGTGCCGTCATACGCGCCATGGCGACGCTGAAGAAGGCAGCCGCGCTCGTGAACCACGACCTTGGAAAGCTCGACGAGGAGAAGACGCGCTTGATCGTTGCGGCCGCCGACGAAGCAATCGCGGGCAAGCTCGACGCGCACTTTCCTCTGCGCATTTGGCAGACCGGTTCCGGAACGCAGACGAACATGAACGTCAACGAAGTCATCTCGAATCGCGCGATCGAGATCGCGGGCGGTGAGATGGGTTCGAAGAAGCCGATCCATCCGAACGATCACGTCAACATGTCGCAGTCGTCGAACGACACGTTCCCGACCGCCATGCACGTGGCCGCAGCGCAGGCGATGAACGCGATGCTGCCCCCGGTCGAAGCACTGCGCGACGCGCTCGCCGAGAAGGCGAAGAAGTGGCAAGGCATCGTGAAGGTCGGGCGGACGCACCTTCAAGATGCGACGCCGCTCACGCTCGGCCAAGAGTTTTCCGGGTACGCGACGCAGTTGGATCGCGCATTACGGGCATGCCGAGAAGCGCTCGATCCGCTCTACGATCTCGCGATCGGCGGCACGGCGGTCGGGACCGGACTGAACGCGCATCCAGAGTTCGGCGAACGCACGGCCAAGAAGATCGCCGAGCTCACCGGACTTCCATTTCGTTCCCATCCCAACAAGTTCACGGCGCTCGCGTCGCACGACGATTTCGTCTTTGCATCGGGTGCGATCAAGATGCTTGCGGCCGCGCTCATGAAGATCGCGAACGACATTCGCTGGCTGGGATCGGGTCCGCGAGCGGGGATCGGCGAGTTGATTCTTCCCGAGAACGAACCCGGCAGCTCGATCATGCCGGGAAAAGTGAACCCGACGCAGAGCGAGGCGATGACGATGGTCTGCGTGCAGGTCTACGGAAACGATCTCGCGATCAGCTTCGGAGCATCGCAGGGCAACTTCGAGCTGAACGTCTTCAACCCGGTAATGATCGCGAACTTTCTCCATTCCGCGTCTCTGTTGCGCGACGCGTGCACGATGTTCCGCGTTCACATGGTCGAAGGGCTCGAACCGAACGCAGAGGTCATCAAACACTATCTGGACGAGTCGCTCATGGTCGTCACGGCGCTCTCGCCGCGCATTGGTTACGACAAAGCCGCGCAGATTGCAAAGAAGGCGCATCACGAGAAGACGACGCTCAAGGCAGCGGCGCTCGCGCTGGGCTACGTCACGGAGCCGGAGTACGACGCGATCGTCGTGCCCGCGGAGATGACCAAGCCAAAGTAGCCTGATTCGGAGCGGATTTCCCAGGGGCAGGAGGCTGCCGTAAACTTGCGAATCGGTCGCAAATGCGAACAACTTGCAAAAGACACGGGGCTCTTGCCGGAGGGCTTTGCATTGCCTGCATGCTGGCGTGGATGGCCGGGGCGCTCGGGCAGGCCGTCTTCCTCCACGGCCGTGTCGTGGATGCCGGTGGAAAGCCCGTCTCGGGCGCCACCGTGCGCGTGGAGGGGCAGAGTCTCTCGGCGGTCGCCCACACGGATCGTGACGGCGACTTTTCCTTTCCTACGCTCACGATTGGCACGTACGAGTTGAGCGTCGCAAAGGGCCACCTACGCACGACGCAAAGCGTCGCCGTGACCGCGGCTGGTTTGGAAGTGGTGGTTACGCTCGCACCACTCGTTTCGATTGCGCACGTCGTCGTCACGAGCAATCCTGCCGTACGGCGATCCGGCACCGACGTAACGCTTTCCGGTGCACAGCTCGAGGCGATGCCCTCCGGCTCGAGCCTGCCCGGCATTCTTTCGCTCTTGCCCTCAGCCGCGAGCGCGACGAACGGGCAAGTGCACATCAACGGCAACCACAACGGTATCGAGTACTACCTCGACGGAGTCGAGATGCCGGCCGATTTGAATCGGGTCGTCGGCACCGAGATCGATCCGAACGACATCGGCTTTCTCGACGTTCTGGAGGGCGCGTATCCCGCGCAATACGGGAACCACTTCGCTGCGGTTCTAGACATCGGAACACGCGCATACGCGGGGCCGGCCGGCTATGATCTCGATCTCGACGGCGGCTCGTACGGAACGTTCGACTCGCTGCTCGACTTGCACACGCCCATCGGAACGCAGGGAGGCTTTCTCACGTTCGACGATCGACTCGAACGCACGGATTGGGCGCTCGATCCGCCGCAACCCGGCGCAGTACACGATGCTGGAAGCGACGCAAACCAGTTCGTGCGCTTCAGCCTCCCTGTCAACGGAACCGACAGGATAGACTTGGACGTCGTTCACTCGCTGCAAACGTTCCAGATTCCACCGGACCTCGGTGCCGGCGAGCCCGCATCGACCGACGACAACGAGTATCAAGAAGACGGCTTCGTGACGCTGCAGTATCGTCACGCAATCGGGGATCGGGGCGTTCTGCAGTTCGGCCCGTCTTTCAAAGACTCGTCAATTCTCGATACGAACGATCTTTCCAACGATCTGGCCGCGGCAGACGGTGCGAGCTGCACGGATTTCACGAACTGCGTCTTCTCCGTGTACGCGAACCGGCGAGCACTCGACGAGCGCTTCAACGCCGACTATGCGCTGCAGTCGAAGAGTCACGAGATTCGTGCGGGGCTTCTTTACGACGCTTCCGAGATCGACAAGGATTACGAGATCACGATGCAGCCGCACAACCTGCTAAATCCCACAGGGGGAACGTACACCGTCAGCGACACGGCGCCGAACACCGCTCACGAGCAAGAAGCGTACCTTCAAGACTCATGGCGCATGGGCAGTCTTTACGAACTCGACTACGGTCTGCGAGCCGACGCCTTTCAGATATTCTCGAACGACTTCGACCGAGGATTCTCGCAGACGAGTCCACGCGTGAAGTTCACGCGCTTTCTCGGCAGCCGAAGCAGCGTCTACGTGTACTATGGGCGCCTCTTCGTGCCGTTTTCGTTTGAGAACGTCAGTCCGGCAACGGCCGCGGCGCTCTATCTCGTCCCACCCGCAGAAGACTTCGACCTGAAGCCGGAGCGTGATTCGCTCTACGAGACAGGAGCGCACTTTCCACTGGGGCCCTTCATGGCCGGAGTGCGCATCATGCACGAGGTTGCAACCGACTGGATCGACGATACGCAGATCGGCGCGACGAACCTGCATCAGGACATCAACTTCCCACAAGGAAGGGTCGATGCACAAGTTCTGTATTTGCAGGATTCGCTCGCGCGGAACGGTGCGTTCACGCTCTCGGTCACGCACAGCATCGCGCTCAACAGCCTCGTCTGCGAGACGAATCTCCTACAGAACTGCGCGCTTGCGGGCTACACGACCGGCCCGGGCGGCGTTCTCGTGCCGTACTCGGTGCCGGCAGGCGGCGGACTCGTCGAAGCGGATCACGATCAGCATTGGGATGCGACGGGGAATCTGCTCCTTCGCAATCGTACCGGCGGATGGTTTTCGCTCGACGCGGATTACGGCAGCGGTCTTTCGCTGGGCAATCCCGAGAGCGTCGTTCCGGGGCCTCCGGCGTACGCGTTCGCGTACGATACGGCATGCGCAAACGGCGACGCGGT
>JASHPC010000227.1 GCA_030038335.1 Vulcanimicrobiota bacterium | reverse complement strand
ACGGACGCCTACAAACTGGATCGAGACATCTCCGTTCCTCTACTATCTCGGCCTGCTCACGAGAATCATTCCATAATGCTTTCTCTTCCAGGAACCATCTCAGCGCCTCCAGCTGCAGCATCAACGGATCTTGGCGCTTTCGCTCGAACGCTCACGCGGCGCATACGTCCTATGCTCGTTATCTTCTCAGGCTTCGTTGCACTCGTCATCGCTGTTTCACTCATCATCCCGAAGAGTTACACGACGACGATCAAGCTCATTGCCGGCGACAACGCTGCCGTGCCCGTGTCGGGAGGATCGAACTCTGCCACAGGGACGCCCAATAGCCAGTTGCCCGTGCTCAACGCCCTTATGATCGCAAGTGGTGTTCAGACCGCCGAAACGTACGTAGAACTGTTCAAGGAAGAGCCTGTTGCCCAGGATGTCGTGCAACAACTCAATCTGCGCATGTCGCCGGGCGCTCTTCTCTCGCACGTCGATGTGCAACCGGTCACGAATACGAACATCATCGCCCTGTCGGTGACGTGGTCAAATCCGGATGCCGCTGCCGCCGTCGCGAACGCGTTCGGCAATGCTGTCATTGCCCAAGAACGCAATCTCGTCGCCTCGCAAGCGAATAATGCTATCAATTTCCTCCAAGCTCAGATGCCGCAAGCGTCTGCGCAGATGCACCGCGCGGAGACCGCTCTGGCGCAGTTCGAAGCCCAGCACCACATTGCGGACATCAACGCGCAAACCCAGGCGACGATCGCGGCGCTCTCAGGAATCGATGCGAAATACGGGCAAGCGCAGGCCGACGGGCGCGTTCAAAGCGCGATGCTCGCGACCGAGCAGAGTGAGCTTGCATCCACGCCTGCGACGGTTACCGGCGGGCGCACGATGGCGCAAAATCCTGTTATCGCGCAACTGCAAACCCAGTTGGCGCAAGTTAACGTTCAGCTCAATAACGACCTGAAAACCTATACCAACGCCTATCCCGAGGTCATATCTCTCAAACAGCAAAAGGCCACACTGGAGCGAGACATAGCGACACAGCAAGCAACAATCGTGGCCAGCACGAACACCGTTCCTAACCCAATCTACCAACAACTTCAGCAACAGGTCGCGACGACGCGCGAGAATATTGCCTCAGATAGCGCGCAGATGAGAGCCCTCAACGGCCAGCGCAGCGCAATGTCGCCGATCCTGGCGAGTCTTCCCGCGCAAGCGGCAACATTATCGGACCTTCAGCGCTCCGCTACCTCTGCACAAGACGTCTACTCTGCGTTGCAGCAAGCGTACAATAACGCCACGATCGCAAAGGACACCGCCCTAAGCGACGTCACGGTTACGCAGCCCGCCGATCCACGGATGGCGACGGCGAGGCCGAGTCTCTTCCTAAATACCGCACTCGGCATCGTTCTCGGCATTATCCTTGCGGTCATCGGAGCTCTCATCATCGACTATTTCGACAACACGGTCAAAGACGACCGCGACGTGCAAAGCGAGTTCGAGCTGCCTCAGCTCACGGCCGTTCCGCTCGTGAAGATGCGCAACGGGACGCCCGAGCTACCGTGGGTGCGATCGATGAGCGTTGAAGCGTTCTTGCAACTCGTGACGAGTATGAAGTACGCGAGCGATACGCCGCTCGACTCCCTCGTCGTAACGAGCCCCTCACAGGGCGACGGAAAATCTACCATTGCGCTGAACGTCGCGATTGCGATGGCCGAGCTCGAGCCGCGAGTACTCCTGATCGACGCCGACTTACGCAGAGCCTCGCTTCATTCCAAGCTGCACCTAAGGAACGACCGCGGTCTTTCGGATATTCTCGTCGGTCGGGCGAACCTCGACGATATCGTGCAGTCGACGACGTACTCAGGCCTTGACCTCCTCACGAGCGGGACGGCAACGCCGAATCCAATCAAACTTTTGCAATCCTCTCGCATGGATGACCTCCTTCGAGAGACGAAGCGATCATATCGCTGTACTGTCATCGATTGCACCGCGCTCTCGGTCAATCTCGACTCGGCCGTCGTAGCGCGCAAGGCGACAGGCACGGCAATCGTGCTTGCCGCAGCGCAGACGGATCTGCGCGCTGCGCGCGCCGCCATGCTGCGACTGCAGCAAGTGGGCGTGCACAACATTCTCGGCTACGTTCTCAATCGCGTCGTGCCGCGCCGCGAAGACTTCATGGCTTACGAGCCTGAACTGCCTGGCGCCGAGCTTCCCGATGAGCCGATGATTACGGCATAGGTGACGCGATGCACGTTAGCCCTACGGCAGCCGACGAGTCTCGCCGCTCTTCTATCTACCTAATCGAGGCGCAGGCGCTCTTCGTTCCAACGCTAATCGACGTCTTCTCAGAGGTCGGATTGGATCTCCGCGGCGTTTCACGAGACGCAGACGCGCAGTCGCTGCTTGCGGCCGAACCCGACGTCGTGTTCGTTGACATCGACTTCCTCGCCCAAGAGCCGGTGCGCCTCATAAGCGTGCTGCGCTCGCTGCTGCCGAAGGCCGTCATCTACGTCTACACGAGCATGACGTCGTGGCTCAAGAACTGTTCCTTTCCGGGAGCAAATGCGGTCTTCAGCAAGCACTCCGACCGGCAGCAGCTCGTCGCCGCATTACGGGAAGGCTCTCTGCCCCGCCCGGCATGAGCCGTCATTCTCTCAATTCAGTAGCGCGCAAAACCGCCCAGAACGTTGGAGACTCGACGAGCACGTCGGGAAGTCCGCTGCGCCTGATCGCGTAGCGCTCTACGACTCGCTGGCCAACGACGCGCACGCCCGTACGCACGAGGCGTCGCTGCTCGGCCGCGTGAATAGCGCTGCCGACGCGATAGCCGAGATACGCGGTGAACCCGAAATAGACGACCGCCAGGATGCCGACAATCGCCAAAAGTCGACCGAGCATGCGCATGAAGGGGAGTTCACCGGAGCGGGGTAACGCATCCCCCATGCTGCTTCGCCGATTCGTTCATACCTCGGCGGCATGTGCCGGCGCGGTCACGCTTTTTGCGTGCCTTTCCCTCGCTTGCGCTGCCGAACCCAACGCAAACGCGACGTCGTACACGAGCGCGACTAACCCCGAAGTACTCGTCCTCGACGCTCGCGAGGCAGGCCGTGGACTCATGCATTCCCACATGACGATTCCCGTGCGGCCAGGACCCTTCACGTTCGTCTACCCGGAGTGGATTCCGGGCGAGCACGGACCTACCGGCCCGCTCGCAAACATCGCCGAGGTCCACGTCAGCGGAAACGGCTCGCCGCTTCGCTACGAGCGTGATCAAGTCGACATGTACGCGTTCCACGTCGACGTTCCGGCCGGCGTAACGCATCTTGACGTCGACTTCACGGTTATCCTCAATGCGCCCGAGACGATGTCGACCAAGAACATCGCGATCGTCAACTGGAATCGCGTGCTTTTCTACCAAAACGACACCGCGTCGAAGGACGACTACTTCAAGACGAGCCTTATCCTGCCGGCGGGATGGGACTTCGGAACGGCGCTGCCCGTGGCGACGCGTAGCGGGAACCGTGTGGACTTCAAGATCGTTGCGCTCAACATGCTCGTCGATTCTCCGCTCGACATGGGACGATACTATCGTCACGTGGTTCTCTGGCAGGGAGATGGAACCGAGCAAGTTCTCGATGCATTCGCCGATCATCCACAGGATCTCGACTTTCCGCCAGCGGTCGTCGACGAATACAAGAACATGGCACCGGAGGCGTTTGCGCTCTACGGCTCGCGCCATTGGAACGTCTACCACTCGCTCCTGACGCTCTCGAGTGAGATTCGTCCGGAAGGCATAGAGCATCATCAGTCCAGCGACAATCGCGCACCGGAAGACTTCATGACGAATCCGCAGTGGCAGCTTTCGGGCGGCGATCTCCTCACGCACGAGTTCTCTCACTCGTGGAACGGAAAGTATCGCCGGCCCTTCGATCTCTGGCAGCCGAACTTCCAGATTCCGGAGCACACGGAGCTTCTCTGGGTCTACGAAGGCATGAACCAATACCTGGGCGATCTGCTCTCGTTCCGCATGGGGATTCGCAACCCGGATCAATACCCCGAGTATCTCGCGACGGTCTATGCCGAAATGGATGAGGAACCCGGCCGCGACACGACGCCGATCATCGATCTCACGACGGCAGCACCGTATTATTATGAAGCTTCCGGCGAGTGGCACTCGATGCGGCGCGGTGCGGGTGATTTCTACTCCGAGGGCGAGCTGATTTGGCTCGACGTCGACACGATTATTCGCGAGCGTTCGCACGGCACGAAGTCGCTCGATGATTTCCTCCACCTGTACAGTGCGCCAGCATTGACGGGACCAATCACGAAGACGTACACGCGTGAGGATATCGAACGCCTTCTTTCGGAGGTCGTGCCCTACGACTGGCACGCATTCTTCCAAAAGTACGTATATGACGTTTCGCCGCATCCGCCGAACGACGATTTCGCCCGTGCCGGCTGGCGCATCGTCTGGAACGATCGTCCGAATGTTTTCATCGAGGCAAGCGAACAGACGCGTCATTATGACGACGAAACGTACGGCATCGGTTTCTCGGTGAGCGACAAGAACGAGATCACGAGCGTGCGCCAGGGATCGGCAGCGTTTGACGCCGGGCTAGGGCCGGATATGACCATCATCGCAGTCGACGGACAGAGCTTCTCGACGGATGCGTTGCACTACGTGCTGCGCGAAGCTATGCGCGAGCGAGGTCCTATCTCGTTCATCGTCTCGCAAAATGGCTGGGTGAGCACGTATCGCGTGAACTATCACGGCGGTCTACGTTACCCGCATACGGAACGCATCCCCGGCACGGAAGATATGCTTTTGAAGATCATGTCGCCGCATCGGGGGAGGTAAAACGATCGTGCTCGCAACGCTGTTCCTCGCCGCCGTCACGGGGTTTCCGTCGCCGCCGCCCGTTCCCGCGCCGAGCCCCGTAACGGATACGTACTACGGCCACACGGTAACCGATCCGTACCGGTACTTCGAAAACATGAACGACCCGCGCGTACAGGCGTTTTTCCGCGACCAGAACGCATATACGCGCGCAGTGCTTGCGCGGCTCGACGGCGCTCGCGCGCGACTGCTCGCGCGCATCGAACACTTAGACAACGCAGGCGTCAGCATTAGCACGGTCATCCACGACGGACGGTATTATTTTTACGAGAAGCTCGTGCCGGGCGCGAACAACGAGCGTCTCTACGTGCGAAACGTCGCCGGCGGTCCCGAGCGCGTTCTCGTCAATCCCGACGTCCTCTCGACCGCGGGGAAGCACTACACGATCAACTACTTCATGCCGTCGCTGAACGGAGCGTACGTCGCCTACGGGATCTCGGAGGGAGGCTCTGAGGCATCCGTCATCCACGTCGTGCAGACGGCGACGGGCCACGTCCTTTCCGACGCGATCGATCGCGCGTATTTCGTTGGGGTCACGAGCTGGCTCCCTGACGGCAGATCTTTCTACTACGTTCGCTTTCCGGCGCTCAAGCCGGGCGAGCCGGCGATTGACAAAGAGACTCGCGCCGTCTGCTATTTGCACGTGCTTGGACGCAATCCCGATCGCGACGTCCCGGTCTTCGGATACGGCGTCGATCCCTCGATCGCGTTCGCAACGACGGATTTCCCTCTCGTCGTCTACTCGCCGGCATCGCCCGGATACGTCATCGGCATCGTCGATCACGGAGTCAAAAATGAGGTGACGATGTACGAGACGCGCGTCCCCGCGGCCGCGCACGGAACGTGGCGCCGCATTATCACCGATGGTGACGACGTCACCGGCTTCGATTGGAAAGGCAAAACGCTCTTTCTCGTCACGCACAAGAATGCGCCGACGTTCAAGGTCGTCGCGATGCGCCTCGACGCTCCAGATTTTTCACGGGCGCACACGCTCGTCGCGCCGAGCGCAACGAGCGTCGTCGAGCAGGTCAGTGTCGCGGCTGATGGCCTATACGTGCTCTCCCGCGACGGCGGCTTCGGACGCATCACGAAGATCGCATTTGCAAGCGATGGTACGCCGGAGCGACACAGCACGGTCGCGCTTCCATTTCAAGGTTCGATCTCGAGCGTTACGACCGACCCACGCGAACCCGGCGTGACGTTCCCGTTAACCGGATGGACGCACTCCGAGCTTTATTACTCTGCCGACGCGAACGGAACCGTCTCTGACACGCACTTGAAGCCATTGTCACCGATCGACGAATCGGCATACACCTCCGAAGAAGTCAAAGCGCGTAGCGCGGACGGGACGCTCGTGCCGATGTCGATCGTCTACCGCAAAGGCCTCAAGCGCGATGGCTCGCATCCAGCCTACCTAGAAGGCTACGGCGCGTACGGAATAACGCTGGAGCCTACCTTTAGCGCCACGCGTCTCGCGTGGCTCGAACGCGGCGGCGTCTACGCTGTTTGCCACGTTCGCGGCGGCGGCTGGTACGGAGAGGCCTGGCATCGCGCGGGGATGATCTCCACGAAACGCCATACGTGGGAGGATTTCATCGCCTGCGGTCAGTGGCTCGTCGCGCATCACTTTACGGCGCCGGCGCATCTTGCCGGCGAAGGGACGAGCGCCGGCGGCATTACGATCGGCCGCGCAATCACGTCAAGGCCAGACCTCTTCGCGGCCGCGCTCGACGTCGTCGGTGTGAGCAATGCGACACGCTCCGAGTTCACGCCGAATGGCCCACCGAACATTCCCGAGTTCGGAACGGTGCGCACGCAGACGGGATTCCTCGCGCTCTATGCGATGGACGCGTACCTGCACGTCGTCGACGGAACCCGCTATCCAGCCGTCATGCTCATCACCGGATACAATGACCCGCGCGTCTCTTCGTGGGAGCTCGCGAAGTTCGCCGCGAGGTTGGAGACGGCGACGACGAGCGGACGTCCGATCTTGCTGCGTGTCGATTACGATGCCGGTCATGGCTTTCTCGCTGCATCACGTGCGCAGACTGACGCGCTCCTCGCTGACGAGTATTCGTTTCTCTTGTGGCAGTGCGGCGATCCGGCATTCGCCGATATTCCGGCGATGATCCGCTAGCGTTTATTGATCGCTTTTGCGATCGAGGCCGCGTTTTCTCCGGGATCGAGCGTCAGCGCGAGTCGTGGAAAGCGCTCGCCGCGCGTTTCGACGATAAGGCAGTCCGAGTCGCCAGCAAGGTCGCAAAACACGATGCCTTCTGGTGTCGTGAAGATACCGGCAGTCTTCAACGACCCCGCTCCCGTGCCCAAGAGCCGCCACTTCAGCTCAAGGTCCTGGCGAGTTCCGGTATACGCTCTCGTAACGTGTCGCAGCGGGATGTTGAAGCCACCGTGAAATGACAAGAGCTCGTCGATCATCGACATCCCGATGACGAGCGTGTCGCCCTCGATCCGCACGGAGGCCATCGCCCTTTTTCTTGGCCGATGGCCTCACCGTCGCCTCGTTGTCAGGGTGCCAGGGAAGCTGCCGTCAGTACTCCAGGTAAAAGCTCACGTTCGGCAGCGACGTCGGCCACGTCGGGCCAACCTCGATGTCGATGACTTCGTGCGAGTATAACGGCACGGTATTCGCGTCGTTGCCCCAGTACGTCAGATCGCTCGCATCGGTAATGAAGTTGTTGCTCGCGTCGTCGCCGCGATAAACCTGCCCCGACGTGAAGACGCGAACCGGACCCGTGAATGGCCCGAACTGATTGGCATTCACGGTGATGCCCCATTCATCGAAGAGATTCTGCAGCGTATACAGAGAGCCCGTGATCGGGACATTGTTGGGATCCGGATCCTCGACGTGAACGATGCCGCTCTGGTCGTGCACGTGGATGTGATAGAAGCACGTCGCAGCGTCAACGAAGCCCGGGTAGCTCGGCGAACCCGAGCCCGGCGGCCCGGGGTTATCCATCCCGACGCCCATCGGAAGCGCGACGGGATTGCCGTTCACGTAGAGACCGAGCCATGCGTGGATGTGATAGTTGTTGGACATCGTCGGATCGCACGTGATTCCGTCGACGGCTTGTCCCTGTCCGCCGGAAGCCGTATCGCCCTCGGTGGGCGTCCACTCACCCGTCTCGCCGTACACCGTGCCCGCATCCGTGTACACGGTCTGCGTTGACGAGCCCGGAGGCGTGGGACTCGCCGTCGGAGTCGGGGCTGGTGTCGTGGCCGGAGGAACGACGGCGCCGCCGCCTCCGCCGGACGAACCGCCGCCGCCGCACCCGGCGAATGCCGAAATAAGAAGTGCCGCGGCGACCGCGACGGCAGCCTGCTGTGAGTGGCGCATGATGCTGGCATCGTACGCGAACGAGCCCACGGTGAGGGAGGACGGCAACGCTTACTTTCTCCGAGTCCTTTGGGCCTAACAACTCGGAGCAGCTGACCTACGCTATGTCGCAAATCCCCGTAATGGAAGGGTGTCGCGTTGAAGCCAGTTCTCGGGTACGTAGCGGGCCTTCGCGTCGACGGCGTGCAGCGTGTACGCGTGGCGTGATTTCGACGAGCGGTTCGGTCCGCTGTAGTGCGGCAGCGAACCGCTGAAGACGACGAGCGTTCCCGCTTCGACTTCGAGCGGCGTCGCGACGTCGAGCGTTGGCCACGGCGTGGGATCGATGCGCTCGAGCATCGCTTCTCCGCCGCGCACGAAGAAGCGCTCGCGCAGCGGGCCGCGATGGCCTCCTCGCTCGACCCAGAGGCAACCGTTCTCACGATTGGCGTCTTCGAGCGCAAACCAGAACGCGGTGACGCTCGGCGGATCCGTCACGAAGAACGAACCGTCCTGATGCCACTTCACCTCGCCGCCGATCCGCGGCTGCTTGAAGATGTACATCGACTGATAGACGAGCGGCGAGTCGAGTCCAGCGGTTCTCGCGACGCCGGCCAGCGCCTCACCGTGGGAGAACGCCTCGAAGACCGGGTCGAGGTCGTGCATGGCGTGCCCGATCTTGTTGATGGCGTGCGCCTTGTCGGTTACTAAATGACCCGGCTCGTCAAAAGCCTCTTCTTCGAAGAAGCAACGTACGCGCGATCCGGATTCCAGGAAATACTCGTCGCTGCGCCGCGCTTGATCGCGGGTTGAGAAGACGCCGCTGCCTTCGCTCGGGTCGAAGGCGTTGACGATCTCTTCGGCTCGAGCGCGTAAGCGAGCGATCTCGCCAGCGTTCTTGAAGCCGGGAATTACGAGGAAGCCGTCTCGCACAAAGGCGGTCGCGTCGAGCGCCATGCGTGCGCCTTTACCGCCTTCGCAGCATCACCCTGTCACGGCGCCACGAGGCACACGTTTGAGGCGGGGAATCGCCGGGTAGCTTCCGATGGGATGCCCTCGCAGCAGCCGTTTCCGAGCGATGTAGAGTCGTTCATAGCGTCGTGCATAGACTCCGTGGAGCAGATAGAGATTCTGCTGCTCATGCGTGCGCACGCGAGCCGCCGGTGGAGCGCCGAGGAGATCAGTCGCGACCTGCGCAGCTCGAGCCACTCGATACGGCTGCGTCTCCAACAGCTCGTTGCGCACGGCCTCGCCTCGCGGGACGAGCACGGCTACGCCTACGCGGCGTCGCATCACGCAGACAAGCTCGTCGAACGCCTCGCTGACGCCTATCGCGAGCGCCGCACGGCGGTCATCGAGCGCATCTTCTCAGGGCGAAAAGAAGCGATGCAGTCCTTCGCGGACGCGTTTCGCATTCGCGACGAGAACGAGCCGAGTGATGGCTGACTTCGTCTACGTTCTCTGCGCTATGACGAGCGGCGCCTGCGCTCTTCTCCTCCTGCGCGCCTACCGGAGATCGCGCGTGCGGCTGCTCTTCTGGAGCCTACTCGGATTCTTGGGGCTGACGCTCAACGACGTGTTCACGTGGGTCGATTTGCGGATTCTTCCGCCGTCCATCAATCTCTCGATCGTGCGCATCGTTCCGGCGGTCATTGGCATGGCGGTGCTCTGCTACGGCCTCATCTGGGAGACGGCCTGATGTATCCCTTGATGTGTGGGCTCATGTCGGCGCTCTGTTTCGTCGCAGCAGTTCTCTTTCTTCGCGCCTATCGGAGAACACGCGACCGGCTCTTTGCAATCTTTGCAATCGCATTTCCGATCCTAGGCCTCAGCCAGTTGTATCTTGGCATCTTCAACCAGCCGGAGGTAGACTATCCGCCGGCATACATCCCGCGACTCTTGACGTTCGCGCTCATTCTCATCGCGATCGTCGACAAGAACCGAGGCGTCAGGCGTAGAACGCTGAGGCTCGTGCAACGCTCTCAAGAAACGGCGGCACAGCGACAAGAGCGGCAGCGCGACGCGGTTTAGGCTCAACCGACGGCTCGCAGTCGCCACGACGTGGTGCTTCATCGTCATGGTGGCAATCGGTTTTGCCGCTGACGCGACGCAGCGCCCGTTCATCTTTCCATCGCTCGGACCGACCGCGATCATGCTCTTCGCGAACCCTCTCGACCGCAACTCGTCGCCGCGACACGTCGTCATCGGACATTTTATCGGTGCGGCGTCCGGCTATTTCGCGCTCGCCGTGACGGGGCTCATTGCGGTGCCGTTCGGTCCGCACATCGGCGTCAATCGCGTCTACGCCGCGGCGATCGCGCTCGGCCTCACCGCAGGTGTTTCGCTCCTCACGAGGTGCGAGCACCCGCCGGCTGGTGCTACAACGCTCATCGTCGCGCTCGGAATTCTCCCAAGAGTTCTCGACTTTGCTTTTCTCATGGGAGCAGTCGTCGCCGTCACCGTTCTCGCGGTGCTCGTCAACCGCGCAAGAGGGCTTGCGTATCCGCTCTGGAGTCCTACGAATGGAGGCTCGCTATGACATCACGGTCGGTATGCTCCGCGCTCGTCTTCGCCATGCTTTGCCCCGTAGCGGCCGGCGCGAACGCCCGAACGATACAGGAAAGCGACTTTCAACGCCTCATCGGCGTTTCGTCTCCGGCGATCTCGTCCGACGGGAAGAGCGCTGTGTTTCTCGAGTCGCACGTCAACTGGAACGATGATGAAAACGACTCCGAGCTCGTCGAGGTGGATCTTGCGACGCACGCGCAACGCGTGCTGACGTACGATCGCAAGGGACTCTCCCAGCCGTCGTTTTCACCCAACGGCGCGAGCATCGCGTTCATCGCCCAAAGCGGATCGGGCGCCGACGCAAAGGAGCAAGTCTTCGTCATGCCGCTCGACGGCGGCGATGCGCACGCGATCACGGACGCGAAGAGCGGCGTCGGACAGTATGCCTGGCGTCCGGACTCACGTGCAATCGCCTACGTTGCGAGCGACGCGCCTCCGGTCCGGACAGGCCCCGATCGTTTCCGCGACAGCTTCGTCTTCACGACGCAGCCGATCGTCGATCGCGATCCTCCCGAGTCGGTTCATCTCTTCGTCGTTCCCGCATCGGGCGGTCCAGCCAAACAGCTTACCTTCGGGGCGCAAAGCGTCGTTTTTGGAGCGGCTATCTCGTGGGAACCGGATGGCAAGGCGATTGCGGTAACGGTTGCCCCGGACCCCATACTCAACGACGAGAGCTCGTCACACGTCGCGGTCGTGGACGCGACCACCGGCGGCATGCGCTATCTCACGACGCATCGCGCGTGGGAGAGCGACGGGCTTTGGTCGCCGGACGGAACGCATATTGCGTACGCGGAAGCTGCCAGCGATCCGCAAGTCAATCTCGTCGAGGTGTACGTAACGTCGCCAAGCGGCGGCAACGGAAGCGAGATATCGGCTTCGATCGACCGCGAAATCGATGGCGCCGCTTGGGCTCGCGACTCGAAGAGCCTCTTCGTCCTCGCGCCGGACCGCACGACGCTCGCAATGTATCGCGCGACGCTCGGCGGGGACGTGGAGCGCGTCGACCTTGGCGATCTCGTCATCCAATCGGGTCTAAACGGCACAATCGGACCGGACGACTCGATGGTCTTCGTGGCGTCGACGGCACTGCGGCCGCCGGAACTGTACTATCGCTCGAAGGCGGGCACTATCGTTAGGCTTACAGACCTTAACGCATCGATCGCGAGCCTCACGCTCACCGACCCGCAGAGCATTACGTTCCCGACGAGCACGGGCATCGACGGCGACGGCGTGCTCTACCTGCCGCCGGGATTTGTCGCGGGCCGTCGCTACCCGCTCGTTATCAATATTCACGGCGGCCCGACGTCTTCGTCCATGCGCTCCTTCGATCTCTACTCGCAAGTCATGGCGGCTCGCGGCTGGATCGTCTTGCGCCCGAACTACCGCGGAAGCGATAATCTGGGGCTGAAATACCAGCGAGCGGTGCTCTACGACCCCGAAGCGGGTCCGGGTAAAGACATCATGGCAGCGCTCGACGCGGTTCGCGCGCGCGGAATCGTCGATCCGCATCGCATTGCCGTCTCCGGCTGGTCGTACGGAGGTATTATGACGGCGTGGATGATCTCCAAGTATCACGTTTGGGCGGCGGCGGTTTCCGGCGCTTCCGTAAACGACTGGATCACCGATTACGGCACAGCCGACGACAGTCTCGCCGATCGAGACATTTTTCACGGGTCGCCCTTCGTTGGAAATAACGCCGCGGAATGGCGCAGCGCTTCGGCAATCTCATACGTCGCCGACGTGACGACGCCGGTACTCATCCTCTCCGACGTCGGCGACAACCGCGATCCGTTTGCTACCTCGTCCATGTATTGGCGCGCGCTGCGCGACAACCACAAGGACGCTACGCTACGCGTCTGGCCGGTCAACGGACACTTCCCAAGCGATCCGGTGCGCCAAGCCGACGTCATGCATTACTGGATTACGTTCATCGCGCAACACTTCGGGAGTACGCATTCATGAAACGAACGCTCTTCGCACTGCTCGTCGTCGCCGTCGCGTGCGCGGCGACCGGCTCGGCCGCGCAACCGCAACCATCGATGCAGCGCGTGCTGCAAGCTGCCTTCTCGCTGCCGGGATACGGTCAAACGGCGATTTCGCCGGACGGCGGTTCCGTTGCGTGGCAAGAGACGACGCGGCCCGGTGGATTTGCGCATCCGGAACCGCAGATGGCACTCTACGTGCAACGCGGCGCATCCGCTCCCGTTCGCCTCACTGCGGGCGACGGTCACGCATTTTACGATGAATCGGACCCCGTCTGGTCGCCGGACGGACACACGATCGCGTTTCTCTCCGACGCGCGCGCGAAAAATCAGAAGCAGATCTTCCTCGCGAACGCCGACGCCTCGAACGTTCGGCAGTTGACGCACCTGACGGGCGCGGTGCAGGTGCTGCGTTGGTCTCCGAACGGGCACTGGATTGCAGCGCTCTCGATCGCGCATCCGCATCGCCCGTCAGGGGCGACGTCGGTCGGCGCTCGTCAAGTTGGCGTCATCGGCTCCGTGATCGACGAGCAGCGACTCGCGATCGTCGACGTAGCGAGCGGAGCGCTTCGCGAGTTGACGCCGTCGAACGCGTACGTCTACGAATACGGATGGTCTCCAGGCTCCGATCGCCTTGCGTACACCTACGCGTACGGCAGCGGCGACAACAACTGGTGGATCGCGCGTCTTGCGACCGTGACGACCACCGGGCGGACGCGCGACGTCTTTCGCCCGTCGTTTCAGATCAACGATCCGGCGTGGTCGCCTGACGGTCGCGCTATCGCGCTCATAGGCGGGATCATGAGCGACTTCGGCTCGGTGGGCGGCGACGTCTATCTCGTCAATCCGGTAACCGGCCGCGCGCGCGATGCAACGCCAGGCACGAAACTCTCCTTTGCCGCACTGCACTGGACCGGTCGCGCGCGCATGCTCGCGCTCGCGCACGATCTCGGATCGCTGGAAATCACTCGGCTGAACCTAGCAAACGACAGCGCTTCGGTTATCGGCTACAAGGGAGAGACCGTGCTTGGGCTCGACGTGACGCCGAACGGATCTCGCATTGCGTTCGTACGCACGTCGTTCGCCCGTCCCGCAGAGGTTTGGGCTGGGATACCTGGCCATGCCGTTGCGCTCACGCGCGAATCGGCGGCACCGCCGCGCTTCTGGAGCAAGGCCGTTTCGATTCGCTGGACGGACGGCGCGTATCGTCCGCAGGGATGGCTCGTCTATCCGCTCGGGTTTCAGCCTCACAAACGCTATCCGCTCATACTCGAGGTTCACGGTGGTCCGAGCGCGGAGAGTTTGCCGTCGTATTCGAACACGTACGTAGCGGCGCTCACAAGTCATGGTTACTTCGTCTTCTTGCCAAATCCACGCGGGAGTTTCGGTCAAGGCGAGGCATACACACGGGCGAACGTCAAAGACTTCGGCTACGGCGACTGGCGCGACGACGTGACGGGCGTCGACGCCGCGATTCGTACCGGCTACGTCGATCCGAAGCGGCTCGGCGTTTTCGGATGGAGCTACGGCGGCTACATGGGCATGTGGGCGGAAACGCAGACGCGGAGGTTCAGAGCAATCGTCGCCGGCGCCGGTGTTGCCGATTGGCTCTCGTATTACGGCCAGAATGACATCGATCAATGGATGATTCCGTTCTTCGGCGCATCGGTGTACGACGATCCAGCGGTCTACGCGCGCAGCTCGCCGATCACGTTCATCAAAAACTCGCACACGCCGATTCTCATTCTTCAGGGTGAGCGCGATGAGGAAGTGCCCGCTCCGCAAGCGTTCGAGTTCTATCACGCGATGAAGACGCTCGGCGTTCCGACGCAGCTCGTCGTGTATGCCGACGAAGGCCACGGCCCGCGCAAGCCGGCGAACCAAATCGACGCGCTGCAGCGCACCGTCGGCTGGTTCGACCGCTACCTCAAGTAGCGCCGAAGGCGTTGCGCGCTATGCGCTCCAGCTCGCTGCGCCGGCGCTCGAGCGATCGCAGCAGCGCGAACTGCGTGCGCGCGCGTTCGAGATTGTGCGTGGGTCTCGCAACGCGGAAGTAGCGATCTCCGTTGAGGTAGTCGGTGAGAAAGCGGACGCCTTGCTCGAGCGTGGTGACCGTACCGGCCTCGAACGCGTGCTCGCGTTCCTCGCGTAGCAAGACGCCGCCGACTCCCCGAGCGAAACCTTCGGAGACGGCTTCGAAGAGGTCGACTCGCACGTCGACCCTTTCGAGATCGCGCTCGTCCTCGGCCGCCGTCGCAGTTGCGGTGCGCACGAGATCGCCGAAATCTGCGAAGACGCTGCCTGGCATCACGGTATCCAGATCGACGATGCACACTGCCCGATCGCGATCGTCGAAGAGCACGTTGTTTATCTTCGTGTCGTTGTGCGCGACGCGTGGCGGCACGCGCGGCAAGGCGTTTGCAATCGCTTCGCGATCGAACGCGAAGCGGATTTCCTCGGCGGCTGTTAGGGCTCGCCCTTGCGTATCGGCGCGCGCACTTTCCCTGAGCTGCGCGAAGCGGTAGGCGGCGTCGTGAAAGTGCGCGATCGTCTCGCGTAAAGGTGGCTGGGGAAGATCGGAGAGACAACGCGAGAACTCACCGAATGCGTGCGCCGCTTCGTAGGCGCGCGCCGGAGAGTCGGTCCAGTCGTACGTGCGCGTCCTCTCGACGAAGTCGTAGGTCCTCCAATGGCGGCCGGCGTCGTCAGTCACGAACGTCTCGCCACCACGCGCGAGAACGAGCCGCAGTGCCACTCCTCCGCGCGCGCGTATATGTTCCGTGACGCGCTCGATGTTTGTCATGAGTGCCGGAACGTCGCCGAAGACATGCTCGTTGATGCGCTGGTGAACGTAGTGCACGACGGTATCGCCGCGCGCGAACGACCCGACGAACGTGTCGTTGATGTGCCCCGCGCCGTAACGCTGTGCGTCCACAAACGTTCCGTCGATCCGGAACCGCGCCGCGACGGCTCGAAGCGTCTGCGCGTCGTCCATCGCTCTTATCCGAGAATGGGGAAGAGGTCGAGGCTCAGCACCTCAAACGGCGCGAGCCGGACGACGTGCGGCCTTCCGGCCCGTACATCCACGCCGGCACCGCCGTCATAGCGATCTCTCGCGTGAAAGCGGCGTGCACTGTTTTCGGGAAGCTCGAGCGCACGCTCGACGTCGAGCACGAACTCCTGCGCCGAACTATTCGGATTGCGCAGCGTCACGATGCCTTTACGCGGTGACCAGGCCGCCCAGCCGTAGACGTCGAGCCGCGCTGGGTTGCCGCCGATCCAGTGCGTGTCGCGCAGCACGTCCGCATTCGCCGCGGACCATTTTGCCGATTGCGCGAGGTCATTCCAGTTCCTATTCGTCAGCAGCGTGGGCGTGACGTAGAGTTCTTGCAGTTGCGTCCCGGTGCCGAAGTACGAGCGTATCTCGTCGCACAGGTCGCCGTGCGGGTCATCCTTGAGGCCCGGCGCGTAGCGCGCGTAAACGATTCCGTGCAGCATCACCGAGTTCAGTGGGAAGAGCGGCCCTTGCGTAACGATGCCCGCGTAGGTGTCGGCATCGCGATACGTGATCCAACGCTGGCGCTCCGTTCCGGGACCCTCGAAGTCTGTATCGTATCCGCCACGCCAAATCGAATCACAGTACCGGAGCCAAAACGGTGACGGATACGTACCCGTCGTCAGGTTGACGTAGATGTCCGGCCGTTGCGCTCGCATCTGCGTTACGAGCGCGATCGCAGCATCGAAGTCGCTGCCGAACCTACTGCCAGGGTAGACGCTGCCGGCGTCGCCCGTCCCGTCGAGCTTGAACTGGTTGACGCCGCTGCGTATGAAGTTCTCCACGACGTCGCTGAAGTACGCAAAATACTTTGGGCCGGAGAGCGCGAGCCCGTCGTCGTTGAGCTCGTAGCCTAACCGTTTGGCGCTCGCGAGGCGCTCGTCGCGCGGCACGCCGTAGCCTCCCCACGGCGAGAGCCATGCACCGGGTGCCGCACCGTAGGCAGCCGCCGCCTTCGTCAGCGGAGCGAATCCGTTGGGAAACCCGTTATTGAAATGCCAGAGATCGTTCGGGTCGTCCCAGCCGTCGTCGAAGAGAAACGATTCGAGCTTTACGCCGCGCGCGTCGTGTAACGCTCCTCCGAACGCGTGGATTCTCTCGATTGCTTCGTCTGCGGTATAGCGCCCGAAGTATCCAAGGTCGTACCACGAGTTGTAGTGCAGAAACGTGCGGTACGGATGTGCGCGTTCGCGCTCGACGTACTCGAGAAACGCGCGCCGCATCTGGCCCGGCCGGGCGACGCCAACGACGCTGGATGCCGCGAGCGCGATGCCGGGGAGGAGCGGAAGACGCTGCGGCAGCGTCGCGCTTACTCTTCCGTAGATCGCCTCGCAGTCGGCAAACGGATGCTCTAGTGCGACGAACGTGTTTCCCGAAACAATCGGCGATCCCGCGACGGTGCCGGAGACGAGCGCGTCGCCGAAGCCGCGCAGATCGATCATCTGCACGCCGTCGATGGCGAGCGCAGAGCGTGTCGTCGTTAAGGTTGCCTCTTGTCGAATATAGTGCGCGCCGGGCCGAAGCAGGGCACGCCATACGACGCGCAATCCGCTTTCGGCATGCATCATGACGACCGACGACTGTGCCGGCGTCAGTTCTACGGTAAAGGCGCTCGCTGGATGCGAGCTTCCATCCTTCATCCGGACGATGAAGAGCTCTGCCGGAGTCGGGATCGACGCTCCGTTGAGCCTATCCTCACAGCGCGCGACGCGAAGCGCGCCGTTTTCGATGAACCACGACATTGCGATCGCATCGTTGCCGAGCGAAAACCGGCGGCTACCGGTACCAGAGGCGGCAGAGAGCATCGCCGCGCCGCTCTGCGAGAGAAACTCGGAGCGGCGCATCATGGCGCCGCCCCTACAATGCCGGCCGAGGTCCTAACGCCGCCTGCCGCTTTTCTTTGCCGCTCTGCGCGGTGCGGCTTTCCGCGTTGGCTTCGAGGCCTTCTTCTTCTTGGCAGGCGCGGCTTTCGCGCGGCGCTTGCTCATAACGGCTTCTTTGAGCGCCTTCGCCGGGAGAAACTTGAAGACACGCTTTGCCGGAACTTTCACCGGTTCGCCGGTTGCGGGATTACGCGCGATGCGGGCCGCGCGGTCGCGAACTTTGAACTGCCCGAAGCCCGGAATCTTGACCGGTTCGCCTCCGATGCAGGCATTGGTGATATCCTCGAAGAGGCCATCGACCAAGGCGACGGCGTCGGCCCTTTTCAGCTCCACTCGTTCCAGGGCGGAGCGGACCAAATCTACTTTGTTCATCGGTTCCTTTCCATGCTCATTGGCCGTTGCGGCCTTGCATGTTTCATCATGTTTCGGAGAGCAAATTCCTCCGTCCCCATCGGAAAAAACGCAGGCTCGCAGCCCACCGGCGCCGTAGCCGACGAGGGGTGAAGCGCTCTCTCATAGCCTTCGTGGCAGCCATTGCGCTTGGATTCGCCTGCTACAACGTCGTAGCGCCGCTTCGAATCGGCACGCTAGGCCTTTCCATGGCGTATCGGAACGGCGCCGCGGTCGCCGTGGTCGCGCCTGGCGGCCCTGCGGCGCGCGCGGGTATTCGTAACGGAGACGTCTTCTCGTTCGCGCAAGCGTCGCTGGCAACCCGAGCCGCAGCGGTCCACATTTATGGTTCGATCTTAGAGCGGAGCGGCACGGTGTATGCCGTTCCGCTCATTCGTTCGGGAGTGACGAGCGTCGTCGACGTCACCGCACAGCCCGGTGGAACCGCGTTAGACCCGACGTCCGCCACGGCCTACGCACGCTACGTCGACTTTGGGTTAGCTGTACTCTATCTGCTTTTTGCGGGAATCATCTTCTTTAAGGCGTCGCGGTCGGAGCTTTCGGAGCTGCTCGTCGCGCTGATGGTGATGTTTACCCTCATCAACAGCCTCTCCGACTACCAGTGGACTGCACCGAACACCGTCTCTGGATACATTGTCGGTAGCATCGTACAGTATGCCGGTAACGTCGTTACCGCAGCGCTCGTTTTCACCATCGTCGCGACGCTGCCGTCCGAACTCGCCGGGCTACGCAGATGGATACGCCTTTGCGCGATACCGCTGGGCATCCTCAGCTTCGGCGGGGCTGATTTTTCAAGCGTCTTCGCTCCATTCTCGATCGCGCTTCTCGCGCCGCCCGTTTTAGAAGGCGGCGCCGTCATAGCAGGCATCGTCGGCGTCTTCGGAGCCGTGGCCTCGATTGCGCTCGTGCATACGACGGCGCCCGAGGAGCGCGTTCGGGCGCGCTGGTTCGCGTCGACGCTCGTCGTGTGCTGGTTCCTCGGATTCACGCTGTATACGCTCAACTCGACCTTCTTCGGAAACGCAATGCTGAACACCGTGCAGTACTACGTGATCAGCTTCAGCATGGTCGGCCCAGTCTATGCAACGCTTCGTCACCGCTTAGTCGACCTCGACGTCGTGATCTCGCGCTCCGCGGTCTTCGCATTCGTTTCTCTCATGCTCGTGGCGGCGTTCGTCGCCGCGGAGTGGATCGCCGAGAACATTGCAAGCGCGCTCGTTGGAAATGGCCACTGGCACGGCGTGACGACGCAGGCCTTGAGCTTTGCAGCCGCCATCGCGATTGGCCTTTCAGCACGCAGCGTGCACGCAGGCGTCGAGCGGCGCGTGAATGCCTTGGTCTTTCGCGATCGCGCTCGCCGCTTGGCGCTGCTCGAGGCATTCGCGCATGAAGCCGATCTCGTCGATTCGACCGATGTTTTGCTGAAACTCGCGTACGAGTCGCTCTTGCAGTCAATGGAGACGGCCGACGTCGCGCTCTACATCTCGGATGGAGCGGGATTCGCGTGCGTCCGAACGTCGAGCATGGCAGCACCGGAACGCCTCGACAAGTCCGACCGCCTCGTTTTACGCCTTCTCTACAGGCCGGAGCCCTTCGTGAGCGACCGAACCAGCCTGCACGGGTGGCTCATCGTCCCACTTATGGTGCGCGCCGACGTCACGGGCTTTCTTGCGTGCGGCACGAAGCGCGACCATACTGCGTACCTCAATGACGAGATCCGCGTTCTTGAAACGGTCTCGCACCATGTGGCGACGTCGTACGCGCTCTTGCGCGGCTCAGCGCGCGCGGAGCTCCGATGAAGCGCCGTCGGCCGGAGCGCGCGTCACTACGTTCTCGACCGCTTCGGCGATAGTTTCGGGAAGCGTCTGCAAGACAGTCAGCACCGCCGCGCTCGATGCGCGCAGCTCTTCCAACACATTCTCCGGCAACGGCGTGCGCCTTGCCAAAAGTACGTCGAGCGCGCTTCCAGCATCGTGCGCGAGCTGCATGATTGCATCGGACTCGTCAGGAGCATAGGCTTCACCCGAGCGCTTCAGACCGAGCACGAGAACGCCGACGAGGCGGCCGCGCGCGAGCATCGGATAGGCAAACTCCCCGGCGATTTCCGTCTGGACGTCGCGGAGGTCCACCGGCGCACGCGTCGCACGCATGCGGACGATCGCGGCGTCGTTTTCGCTTATGCCACCGTAACGGTTCACGTCTTCGGGCAGTACTTCCGCACGCGACGCGTCGGCATGTTCCTCCAGCGTGGCGACGATGCGCGATATCAGCATGCGTGCATCGGTAACGTATGCGGCTTCACGCGCGAGCATGCGGATCGCCTGTTCGTCCTCATGCCGCTTCCGAAAGAATACGGCGTCGAGCACGCGGTCCACGCGCGAGTGAATTGCGCGCACGGAGAGTCCCAGCGCAAGAGCGAGTGCGGCGCTGATCGCGAGATTTGTCGTGTGACTCGCGCTGCTGTACCACTCGCTGAGAGCCCACTCCACGAGCACGAAGACGCCGACGATGACGATAGAGACGCCCGTGAACACGGCCGCACGATTGACCGCAAAGCCGATGTCGAAGATACGACGGTTGAGGAGCGAGCCCAGGAGCCCAAAGGGCGCGAGAAATACGAAGACGTCTAGCACCGCTCGCAACGTTGGGCTGAATGCGCCGAGCGCGTCAAGTTCCCAAACGGCAAACGCCAGCACGTAGTACGGGCCGATGCACACCGCGATCCACGCGGCTCGTGCGCGCTGCGCTCCTTGCAACTGCAATACCGTCACTGCTAAGCAGAGGAACGATACGAGGAACGTGAACGATTGGAGCGTTTCGCCAGTGCCGCTCGGAATCAGCGCAAAAATTCCAGAGGCTCCGAACCAGTACGCCACCTCGAGGGCGAGCCTGTGAAGCATGCCTAAGCCGGCGATGCCGTATGCCGTGTACGCGAGGAATCGGCGAATGCCAGAACGCTCGGTATGAAACAACATCGCGTAGACGGCGAGCAATGCGACCGACAGATCGAATGCGCTTCCGACCGCGTTGGCAATAAGGTCGAGTCTCACCCACGGCGTGCGCCACACGTTCGACAGGACCACGAGCAACGTCATGAGCGCGAACAGGAGCACGAGCGCGCGTGCTTCCGCAAGATCGGCGCGTCGCCATGCCAATAGCATCGCAAAGAGCACTATCCAGAGCATGCCGACTTCCGAGAGCCAAAATGTAAGGGGCACTGGCGACGGCGGTGGCGCAACGATCCGAACGATACGCACGCCGTTTCCTTGACGCACCGGAACCTCAAGCGTCTCGCCGGCTACGACGATTTGCGACCAACGATACCGCGCTTCTCGAGAGAGGGCCCTCAAGTCGATGCGATCGCCGGTACGCAGACCGGCACGCGCAGCAGGCGACGCTGGTTCGACAACGGCTGGCCCGACGAGGCGCGCGATCGAGATACCGGGATCTCCCGCTCGCGCGATGAGCGACATTCCAAAAGCAACGACGGCCAGCGACACCACGCAAAGCGTCAGGAGAACGCGTCGCCAGACGGCCGTCGACATGCTTCTGCGTTCAGCCCGCGCTTGTGGGCCTCCTATGATGTGCCCCGGCACTGCGGTTACGCCGTGGGGACGACCTCCGGCCGCAGAGAAAGGATGAGAGTATTATGCGGCTTGCGTATCGGCTTGCTGTCGTCGGAATCTCGCTTGCGGCCATTCTGCTGGCGAGTTACGATCTCGCGAGTCCGTATCGCGTTGGGATGGTAGGCGTCGATGAGGTCTACTTGCCGACAGAGCTGGACGTCCGCATCACGAACGTCTATCCGAACAGTCCCGCCGCGCGTGCAGGCCTGCGCACAGGGGACATAGGCGGCGAGGGGCGCGAGCCGCTCTGGTCGCGCCTCGCATTTTACGCGCGCCGCGCCGATCAGCGCGTCACGCTTCTGATTCAGCACGACGGCGAATGGCATCACGTGACGTTGACGGCTGCACCCTACCTTCGCCTGCGCCCGATCGAACAGGGTCCGCTCGCGTATGCGATTCTCCTCGCATTTGCCATCATGGCAACGCTCATTGCGCTCCGTGGTCAGGGCGCGAACGAAGTTGGCATTCTCGCCTTCCTTCTCGCGTTTTGCGCGCTCGAGCGTTCTGCGGATTGGTATATCTCGACCGCTCCGAGTACGTCCCTCGCTCTCGCCGCCACGTTCCTGGACGTCGTCGCGTGGGCGCTCGTACTTTACTGCGAACTTCTCTTTGTCGCGCTGTTTCCTCCCGTACCTTCGCCGCTTCGACGCGCGATCCGTCGCATCGCAGCACCGCTCATGCTCGCGGCCACACTTTTCATCGTCGGATACGCACTGGTTCCAACCGCAACGCTTTTTGCCGGCATCCTCAATGGGATTCTCGACTGGGGAACCCCGATGGAGCTGGTACAGGTCGTCGTGTATCTTCTACTCGTCGCCGGCGCCGTCGATGCCATTGCTCACGCCGACACGGCGCACCGCGTGCAAACGCGCTGGGCTGCAAGCGCGATCATCGTGTCAACGTTGCCGCTGCTCGCGCGTTCAGCCTATCTCGCGGGTGGACAAATCAACCCGACACCCTTTATTACCTGGGTAACACTGCTGTCCGATGTTCCGCTCCTTGCCATCATGTATGCGGTGCTACGCCATCGCCTCGTCGATCTCGGCGTGCTGATCAGCAGAGCGGCTATCTTTACGACCGTCTCCGTTTCAATCGTTGCGCTGTTCATCATCGCCGAATGGATCGGCGGAAACATCCTCGCTAGCGCACTCGGAGAAAGCGCACGACGTGGACCCGCCGGAGAAGCATATCTAGCCGGGGTAGCGCTGGTGCTTGGCTTCTCCGTGCGATCGATCCATTCGTTCACTGAGCGATATCTCAATCGCATTTTCTTTGCCGGACGTGAGGCGTCTCTTGCGCGATTACGGCAGTTCGCGCAAGAGACCGACGTGATCACGAACATAGGCGACCTCTTTCGCCTTACGTATGAGACGCTCGATGCGAATACCGAGGGGACGTATACGGCTGTCTACGTTCTCGACGGCGATCGTTACCGTGCCCGATGCAAGCCAGATGCTCTTGCAGCAACCTTCGGAATGAACGACGCAGCGATGGTGCGATTACGCCGCTGGAACGAGCCGTACGAGGTGGAGCGTGGCAGCCATCACCTCTCAGAGGCTCTGCTGCTGCCAATGACGGTGCGCGGCTTGCTCCTAGGGTTTCTGTGCTGTGGCCCAAAGCGGGAGCGGACGAAATACTCGCGTGAAGAGATCGACGTTCTCGCAACCGTCGCGCGGCGAGTCGGTGCCGCATACGAGTTCATCTCCCGCGAGGGCGCCCTTACGCCCGTACGAACGATGACGGTTCAAGTAGAAGGCTGACGCGCGAAGAGCGCATTCCGAAGATCGCGAATGCTCTCGCTCAACGACGCGATGCCGCTGAGAACGGCATCGTCTCGCGATGCCTGTTTCGACGAGAGCACGTCGAGGGCACTCGCCACGCTCTGCGCCAGCTGCGCAATCGCCTTCGACTCGTCAGGTGCATATGTCTCACCGCTGCGCTTCGGGCCTAGAACGAGTGCACCGACGAGACGTCCGCGCGCGACCATCGGGTAGGCAAGCTCACCGACAACCGTCGTCTCCAGCGTATGCAGATCCAGCGTAACGTGCCGCGCGCGAAGTGCAATCAGCGCCGCGTCGTTCTCGTTGACACCGTCGTAGGTGCCATCGCCGTCATCCAGCAGGATACGAACGAACGAGGCATCGGCGTTCTTCGATAGGATCTTCTCGGTTCGCGCGACGAGTACGGCTGCGTCGGTAACGTACGGTGCTTCGGCTGCCATCGTGCGAATCGCCTCTTCGTCTTGGCGCCTCTTTCGAAAGAATACGTTGTCGACGACATGCTCCACGCGGGCATGCACGAAACGAATGGAGAGGCCAAGCACAAGTGCGAGCGCGCCGGTCACCGCGAGATTCGCCGAGTGACTTGCCGTTTGCAGCCAGTCGGAGAGCAGCCACTCGACGAGAACGAATATCCCTACGAGGACAAACGAAACGCCGGCAAAGATCGCCGCACGATTGAACGCAAACCCGATGTCGAGAAGCCGCCTGTTGAGCAAGGCGTACGTCATTCCCAGCGGCGCGACCAAAATTATCACGTCGTTGATCTGCGTCCCGACGCCGAATCCATGCGCACTTGTGAACGCTGGAACGAAGGCTGCTGCGGTTTGCGTTCCAAGTTCGACAGCATAGAGTGTACCGAGTGTAAGAGTCGTCCAGACGACACGCGCGCGCTCCGGACCTTTGACGGCTGGAATGGTCGCAAGAACGCATAGCAGCGGAAACAGCCACGTCAGATCGGTGAGCAGCAGATCTGAACGAGCAAGTCCGTAGCCAGTACCGAAGACGGCTCTTGTTGCTCCCAAGTCCGCGTTGATGGTACTCAGGGCAGCGACCGCGTACGCCGCCCACGCCAGACCGCGTCGCAGCGCAGACGCCGGTCGAGCAAAAAGCAGCGCATACGTTGCGAGCAGCACGATGCCAGCGTTCGATAACAAAAAGGAGATTATCGAGGTAATAAAATCCACCATCGGCCAGGGGCTCACCCAGTTCCCAGGTGCCACAAGTGTAGGAATAACGAAAAGCACGAGCAGGATGCTCAAGACGCGCGCCTCGGCGCTCTCCGGGCGACGCCATGCTATGAGCGCCGCAAAAAGTAACATCCACAGCATTCCGGCGTAGCCGAGCCAAAGATCCCACCGCCGTACCGGCACGCCCGGACCGCTTGTGTACAGAACCGTTTTCGTAACACCATCATGCGTAACGACGAGCGTCAAGCGCTCGTGCGCCGCAACGCCGGTTTTGAGGCGATATCGTACGGCTGGCGAAAGACGAGCTACCTGCAGTACGTCGCCACTGTGCAACCCCGCTCGTGCCGCCGGGGAGCCCGCTTTGACACCCACGATGGTTACCGTGGAATCCGTGGCGTGCGCGAATCCGAAGTCGAGTCCTTCGGACGCGGTCATCGTCCCTGACAGGATGTTAACGATGAGGCAAAGCGCGCCGAACGCACACAACGTCAAGAGTCCTGCGCGCCAGCGACTAGGCATGACTACGCACCGATGACCGCGTGTCGCGCAACTCCGATCTCAGCGCCCGGATTTCCCCTGCGAGGCCTTCACACGATGCGAGCAGACGATCGAATGCGGCGCCGTGCAGCGGCTCCTGCTTTGCTGCAAGAACGTCGAACGCAGCACCAGCGTCGTGCGCGAGCTGTGAGATCGCATCTGAGTCGTCCGGCGCATACGCTTCGCCCGAACGCTTCGGTCCCAGCACGAGCACACCGACGAGACGGCCGCGGGCCAGCATAGGAAAGGCGAGCTCTCCTTCAATAGCACTCTGCACGTCATGTAAATCGAGG
>JASHPC010000226.1 GCA_030038335.1 Vulcanimicrobiota bacterium | reverse complement strand
AAGTCAGCTTCACGATAAGCGCGCGAAGCTCCACCAGGCGTCGGTGCGCGTCAACGATCTGCAGGGACAGCTCGACGAGACGAATGCCGCGATCACGCGTGTCGATGGGACGCTCTCGCAGCTCGGTGCCGAGCAGCACGAGACCGAACGACGCCTCCACTGGTACGGCATTCAACTCGCCGCTGCGGAGAAATCATTCCAGCTTCACGATGCATTGTTGCGCACGCGACTCGTCGACATCTACGAGTATGGCCAGCCGAACTATTTGAGCGTCCTTCTCTCCGCGCGCTCGTTCAGCGACTTCGTCGAGTCTATGGACGACCTGCGCCTGCTCATCGCCGAGAACCAGCGCGTCGTGCGAGCACGCAAGGTTGCCGCCAAGGCGGTTGCGGACACCGAACGCAAACTCCAAGAGAATGAAGCTGCCCTCGACGGCGAGGAGGAGCAGCAAGCGCAGGCCCGCGACCAGCTCGGCGCTCTCGCGACCGAGCGCAGCAATCTCGTTAATCTTGCGGATCGCGACCGGCGCCGCATCGCCTCCGAAGTCACATCCATGGAAGACTTGTCTGCATCGCAGGAGGCGCAACTCGAGACGCTCATCCAGGAAGAGCAGGCCTCCAGACGCAAGGCAGCGGGCATTGCGGGTCCGCCGATCGCGTCCGATGGTCGCTTCTCGTGGCCGGTGACCGGCCCAATCACGTCCCCATTTGGCTGGCGATCGAACCCTTTTGGGGGAGCCCCTGAGTTTCACCAAGGACTGGACATCGCCGTACCGATAGGAACGACCGTGACCGCGGCAGCCGCAGGGACGGTCATCATGGCACAGTGGTATGGTGGGTATGGAAACTACATCTTGATCGACAACGGCAACCATTATTCGACCGGCTACGGGCATCTCTCGGCGATTTACGTCTCCGTCGGGCAAGTCGTGCAGCGGGGTCAAGCAATCGCCGCCTCGGGTTCCACCGGATACTCGACGGGACCGCACCTGCACTTCGAGATTCGCTATAACGGAAAACCGATCGACCCGGCTCCGAGGCTTTCCCATTGAGAGTCCGCGCCGTCGTCGTCGCTCTCGCGGTCATCGCGATCCTCGTAGGGGCCGTCGTCTATGCCGGTCATCGCTCGAGCGAGATGGGAAGCGCGTTGACGCTGCCCATCGCCGATGACGGCAGCGTTGCGAGCTTCTTCGACGGCGGTGAGGGCAACGATCAGCTCGTTGGAATCGCGCTCGTCCAGTTAGAGCGGCAGTACTATAAGCCGATCGACCCGCAGACGCCGTTTCGCGGCGTTACGAAAGCGCTCACCGCGTATCTGAAGTCAATGCACGTGAACGCAACGCTGCCGGACGAGCACGCTACGGGCAATCCATCCGTCGATGCCGCGCATCTCGAAGACGAAGTCGCCTACGCGCAGACGCACTATGGCAAGAAGGCCGGAAATACCGAGATCCTCGAGCAGGCTCTCAGCGGAATGATGGACTCGGTCGACGATCCCTACACTGTCTATCTCACGCCGCGCGAGATCAGACAGTTGACCGAGACGCTCAACGGCGGCAACTTCGGCGGCATCGGCGTCTACATCTTCGCGCTGCGAAATCACGAGACGCTCATTCAGCCGATCGAAGGACTTCCGGCCGACGAAGCGGGGATCAAAATGCCGCTCATCCTCGATGCCGTCAACGGCACGGCGACGAAAGGGCTCTCGATTGACACGGTGCAGGCGCTCATTCGAGGACCGGCTGGCACGCCGGTGACGCTGCGCGCGCACGCGATCGAAAAGCCGAAACCGGTTCGTTCGTATCGCATCGTGCGCGAGATCATTCACGTTCCCACCGTGAAAGCAACGATGGAGGACGGTATCGATTACATCCGTCTTTCGGAGTTTGGGGAGACGTCTGCGCGCGAGATTCACGCGGCTCTTCTCGACGGAAAGGCGCGCGGTGCGCGCGGATATATCCTCGACCTCCGCGACAACGGCGGCGGCTTGGTCAATAGCGCGGTCGACATCGTGAGCTACTTCGTGCCGGCTGGAGCGACGATCGTCTCCGAGGTCGATCGACAGGGAAACGTCGCTCCCCAGCTCGCAAATGGCGCGACGATTCCGGGCCTCCAGCCGCTTGTCATTCTCGTGAACAAATATACCGCCAGCGCGTCGGAGATCACGGCTGGAGCGCTGCAGGACTACCACTTGGCTACGCTCGTCGGGACTCAGACGTTCGGCAAAGGCGTCGTGCAGAGCATCTACGGCATGCCCGATAATGAAGGCGCCCTGAAGATCACGATTGCTCGGTACGTGACACCGGACGGGCGGGACATCGAACATCGCGGGATTCGCCCGAACGTCATCGTGAACCAGGATCCCGACCCACGCCTGATCGACACGCGAGCGGACAAGCAACTTGCCGTCGCCAAGCAGAAAATCCGGCAACTCTTACACGCCTCTTCGCGTTCTTAGAAGGACCAATGAAACGCCTCTCGACGCTCCTTGCTTGCGCCCTTGCAGCCGCCTTTATCGCGCGAGCTGCCGTGAGCGCGACGCCGCTTGCGATCTCACAGGCCGATCGAAATGAGATCGCAGTCAGCTACGACTATCTCACCGCAAACTTCTATCAGCACGTCTCGCCGCAAGCCGTTCTCAACAGCGTTCGCGGCGATTTGGAGACGACGCTGAAGTCGGCCGGCGTGCACAAGAACGCGCTCCCGGCGATGCGAGCCAGCGGTCTCGCATCTGCCAACGTGAGCGCGGTCGATCGCGAAGTGCTTCTCGCGGCCCGCGCCGCGGGCGGACGCGTGGGAACGCATCAGCTCACCTATACGGCGATGGATGGAATGATGCGCTCGGTGCACGACCGCTACACGGTCTTCCTGACGCCGAAAGAGTTCGCGGCGCTCAATCAAGGTCTCGACGGCGGTGATTTCGGCGGCGTGGGAATCGTCATCTCGCAGGACGATCGTACGCACTACATCGACATCGAAAACGTCATTCCCGACGGGCCAGCCGATAAGGCGGGCTTGCAACAGGACGACGTCATCATCTCGATCGACGGCACGTCGACGAAGTCGATGTCGCCCGATCAGGCGAGCAAACATCTGCGTGGCAAGGCGGGAACGAACGTAAGCCTTACCATCGAGCGAGACGGCAAGATTCTGCCGGCGCCGATCGTCGTAACACGAGCAGAGATCCACGACGTCAGCGTCATCGAGAAGATGCTTCCTGGAAAGATCGGCTACATCGAACTTACCGTGTTCGGAAGCGATACGGGGAGCGAACTCGATAGCGCGCTCGACAGGCTGGAGCAAGAGGGTGTGCGCGCCATCGTGCTCGACCTGCGCGACAACGGCGGCGGTTACCTCGACGCAGCAATTGCCGTGAGCTCGAAGTTCATTCCGAGTGGTCCGATCGTCTCCGTCGAACAGCGTGCCTCTGACGTGACGACGTACGAAGCGGACGACACGGCGATTTCACCAGTCCCGTTGGCCGTGCTCGTCAACGGCCGTACGGCATCGGCATCGGAGATTACGTCGGGCGCGATCCAAGATAGTGGCGTCGGCTCGATCATCGGCACGCGAACCTTCGGAAAAGGCGTCGTGCAGACGATCTATCCGCTCGGCGACGGCTCGGCGCTAAAGATTACGACCGCGCGCTATCTCACGCCGCATAACCGTGACATCAATCATCTGGGAATCACGCCCGACATCGCGGTGAACGAAAACGTGAACCCGCGCTTCGGCGACCCGTCGCGCGACGCGCAGCTCGAGCGCGCCCTCGACTTCCTCCAGAGCCGCCTCACTCAGCTCAACGCCCAGAACTCCTAGGATTTCTTCCGCAAGCGTCGGGTTGTACCGGCGCTTGTTTTCTTTGCCGGAGTCTTCTTTCGCGCACGCTTCTGCGTGGGCGCTGGTAGTGCCACAGCCTCTGCGGGGGCGGATGCTTTCGGAGCCGCGGTCTCCGCCGTCGTTTCGATGGCGGCAGTGGCGCTTGACGGCCGTCGACGACGTCGAGGCTTTGCCACCTGCGGCTCCGCCTCGTTAGGCAGCGTCAGGCTCGGTGGAGGCGCCTCGATTGCGGGTGCAGCTGCAGGCGCGACTGGCGCGATGGCGCCGCCTCGCCCTCTGCGGCGTCGCCGCCGGCGACGGCGCCCGTGGCCCTCGTGCGGCTGTTCGCCGTGCTGCTCTCCGCGTTGCGACAGCGCATGCTCCTGCGAAGGATGCGTCTCGATCTGGGCCTCCGCGCTCTGCACCGGGATACCCGCCGCCGTAGCCGCTTCGAGCGATCTCCCTCGACCGCCGCGTCCCCGTCGCCCGCGGCGCCGCCGGCGTTTGCGATGCCCCGTTTCGTGCGTTTCACCGTGACCGTCGCCGATGACGATGGCGTCGGGACGCTGCTGCGCGCGAGCGTCCGCCGCAAGCGCCTTGTCGCTCGCCTCTTCGTCTTCGGTAACCGTCGTGATCCCGATCGGCGGTCGCGCTTGCGCCTGCTGCGCGGCTTCTTCCGCGAGTTCGCGCAGGGCCTTTGTTTGCTCCGCCGCAGTCGGCGCGGCCTTGCGCTTGCGCCGGCGCGTTCGCTTCGCGCCCTTCGTCGTCACGAGCTCGGCGATCACGTCGCCCGACGCGTCGTCGACGTCGATGATGCGAATCCGGCCGGAACCGCCTGCGTTGTTTGCGGCGTTTTCAACTTCGACGATTCGTCCGTGAACCACAGCCGCCGCCGACGTCGCCGTCGGCAGGCGTCCAGCCAACAACTCGACTTCGTGTTCGTCGCCGACACGTACCGCGCCATCTTCTCGCAACGACGATGCAGGTTCGATGCGCCATCGTTCGGGATGGAGCATGCCGTCGACGCGAAGCGTGACGTTCCGGTGCAGCCGTTCCGTAAGGGAACGCCACTCGTCTCGATACCAGAACTCCATCTGTGCGGCAACCGTCGGCGCGACGTACATCGCAAGGCCACCCGTCCCGTCGCTGCCACGCTCGCGCAGATCGCGAAACGCTTCGATCGCAACCGACTGTGGCGACATCACGGAGCCAAGACCTTCGCAGGACGGACAGGCTCCCTGCAGCTGCGCCCCGAGATCTTTTCCGATTCGCTTGCGCGTGAACTCGAGCAGGCCGAGATTCGAGAACGACTGAATCGTCGATCGCGTGCGATCGCGGCGCAGGCCCTCCTCGAGCGTCTTGATGACGCGGTTGCGAGACGCCTCGCTCGACATGTCGATGAAATCGACGACGATGATGCCGCCAATGTCGCGAAGACGCACCTGTCGCGCGATCTCCGCGGCAGCCTCCACGTTCGTCTTCACGATCGTATCTTCGAGGTTCTTACCGCCGGTGAACTTTCCGGAGTTGACGTCGACGACCGTGAGCGCTTCCGTCGTCTCGATGACGATCGAGCCGCCGGACGGCAAGTTGATCTTTGGACGAAGAAGACGCTGCAGCTCTTCTTCGATCTTGAAGTCCTCGAACATCGCGTGTCCGCGCTCGTAGTGCTGCACGCGATCGAGATACTGCGGGCCGAGAAGCTGCAGAAACTCCCGCACGCGACGGAACTCGAACTCGTCGTCGATGAGCACGCGGTCGATGTCAGCCGTAATAAAGTCGCGCGCGGCTTTGTAGACGAGATTCATGTCTTTGTGCAGCAACGCCGGAGCCTTCGCGCGCTTGTACGTCTCCAAGATACCGTGCCACATTCGGATGAGCACGCCAAGATCGGCGATGAGCTCCGCCTCGCTGACGCCTGCGGCGGCGGTGCGTACGACCGTCGCCATGCCCTCCGGCCGGATGCGCTTCATCACGCTCTTGAGGCGGTTGCGCTCTACGGCGGAGTCGATCTTACGCGAGACGCCCGAGAACCGGCCGGTCGGCATGAGGATTAAATAGCGGCCCGGCAGCGAGATGTTCGTCGAGATGCGCGCACCCTTGAGTCCGCGCGGCTCCTTGACGATTTGCACGAGCACCTCGTCGCCGCGTTTCACCTTTTCGCTGATGGTGAATCCGCTGTGGCCGTGCGTTATCTCGACGTCGCCGATGTTCAACGGTTGTTTATTGATGTCGTCGACGTAGAGAAACGCGTTTCGCCCTAAGCCGATGTCAACGAACGCCGCACCCATGCCGGGCAAGACGTTCTGCACTTTTCCTTTGTAGATCGAGCCGATGACGCGCTCTTCGCGCTCGATGTAGAGTTCGGCAAGAGTGCCGCTCTCGAGTATGGCGACCCGGTTTTCCCAAGGGTCGCTCGAGATGAGTATCTCGGTTGTCAATTGTGTCCTCTGATGGATCCAATGGGGATCCGGGGTGGAGAGACGCGGCACGCCATCGAGCGGACGTGCATCGCGCGGCGCCGCCGCAGCCTCTCTCGAAAAACTTTTACGTTCCTTCCATTCTACGCATTGCCCAAGACGTCCCTGTCGCGCTGTCCGTAAATATTCAGCAAGATGCCGATTGCCGCGAAGTCCGTGAGGAGGGCCGACCCGCCGTACGACATGAACGGCAGCGGAATGCCCGTGATGGGCATGACCCCGATCGTCATTCCGACGTTCACGAGAACGTGAAAGAAGAGCATCGCCGTCAGCCCCGCAGCGAGCAGATACCCAAAGCGATCGCGCGACGCGAAGAGCGTTGCGATGCCGCCGTACAGCATCGCAGCGTAGAGTGCGAGCAGCAGAATTGCTCCGACGAAGCCGAGCTCTTCGGCGAGAACCGTGAAGACGAAGTCTCGGGAGTGAAACGGCACGAAGTTCAACTGCGTTTGCGTGCCACGGTAGAGCCCGCGTCCGAACCAGTCGCCATTACCAACGGCAATCTCCGACTGATCGAGATTGTACCCAGCGCCCTGCGGATCTGCGCTCGGGTTGAGAAAACTCAAGAGCCTTGCCTTCTGAAATGGTTTCAGCAGCGCATTGGTTCCAAGAGCGGCGGCGGCAGCGACGAGCACGCCCATCGCGTAGATGACGAAGTCACCGAATTTTGGGAGCGCAAAGAAGAGTTGCACGCTGAGAATCGCGAGGAGGACGAGCGTCGTTCCGAGGTCGGGTTGCTTCACGATGAGTAGTGCGGGCACCGCGGCAATGGCAAGTGGTTTCCAAAGATCTTTGAAGCGCTCGTAGCTGCTGCGGCAGAGGACGTTCGCCAGCGCGATCGCCACGACGAGTTTTGCGGGTTCCGACGGCTGGAACGTGCCCAGTGGACCGAGCGAGATCCATCGCTGCGCACCGAATGCCTCGTGCCCACCACGAAGGATCACCGCGAGCAAGATGAGATCGACGACGTACAATGCCGCCGCCCAGCGAGACCATACGCGATAGTCGACGAGGGAGAGCGCGATCATAAGAGGCACGCCGACGAGGACGTAGACGATTTGACGGCGGTACTCGCCGGCAGCCGACGGGTCGTGCGCGCCGGCGGACTGAACGCAGATAATGCCGAGCAGCGAGATCGCCACGCACGGGATCGCAAGCGTCCAGTTGAAGTTGCGAACGTAGCGCCGAAGAGCGGTATCGCCGCGCGCCGCGACGGAGGCCATGACCTCCGCTCGTTTCTAGGTCGCCGCTGCCGGTTCCGTAGCGGGAACCGCCGCCGTGCTCTTGCGACGCGAGCGCCGCTTGCGACGGGGACGCTGCGGCGGAGATTTCGCCGGCTCGCGCGGCTCCGGCCTATGGACCGAAAGAATCGGCACGTTGGCGAGAAGCGCTAGCGAACGGTCCTGCTGCTCGAAGGTAACTTCGATTCGTTCGCGGTCGACCTCGACGTGGCGCGAGATAACGTCGACCAGGTCGCGCTTCATCGCCTCGACGATCTCGGGGCCGAGCGCAAGGTGATCGGTCATCAGGACGAGACGCAGCCGCTCCTTCGCGGCATTCGCGCTGAGTTGCGTGCCGGCGAAGAATCGTCGAAGGAACTCGATCATGCGCGCCCTCCTCGAAAGAGTCGTTGAAAGAGCGTTGGTTTCGGAAGCTCGACCTGCGGCGGTGGCACGTCCTCTCCTGCGACGCGCGCGGCGATGGCGTGATAGGCGGCAGCGGTCTTGCCGTCGCGTTGCAGCGCGAGTGGCTCGCCGCGATTCGTCGTCACGATGATCTGCGGCTCGTCGGCGATGACGCCGAGCAGCGGAAGACGCAAGAACGCATCGACGTCCTCGACTGAAAGCATCGTCCCCTTCTTGACGAGCTGCGGGCGCACGCGATTGATGACGAGCTGCGGACGAAATCGGTTCCCGAGCAATCCGACGACGCGGTCAACGTCACGAACCGACGAGACCTCTGGCGTGCAGACGACGATCGCTTCCTGCGCTCCGGCGACGGCGTTCTTGAATCCCTTTTCGATGCCGGCCGGTGAGTCGATGATGACGTAGTCGAATCGTTCGCGCAACGACGCGACGAGCGCGCGCATTTTTTCGGTGTCGACTTCGTCTTTTTCGCGCGCTTGCGCAGCGGCGAGTAGAAATAAGCCTTCGCTGTGCTTGTCGGGAACGAGCGCGTCGTCGATCGTCGCAGTCTCCTCGAGCACGTCGAGCAGGTGATGCTGCACTCGGTTCTCGAGGCCGAGCACGATATCGAGGTTGCGCAGACCGACGTCGGCATCGATAAGCGCGACGCGCGCGCCGCGCTGTGCGAGCGCGGTTCCGAGGTTCGCCGTCGTCGTCGTCTTTCCAACGCCGCCTTTGCCCGACGTCACGACGATCGCGCGTCCGAGCTTCGTCGTCTCGCCCGTCGTCACGCGTTCTTCCGGCGCCGCGACTGCCTCACCGGTTTGCGAGAGCACGTGCATTCCGATCCTCCGTTATCCTGCTCGAAGTCCCGCGAACAAGCGGCCGAAAAGTCCCTGACGATAGCCGTTGTCGAAGGTCGTGAACGGCACGAGCTCGCCTTCGAGACGGCGCACGATCTTTTGATAAATCGCGGTGAGCCGTTTTGAATCGTCCAGCGCGAGCGGCTCTCCGCGATTCGTCGTGTCGATGATCTCCTCGTCGTCGGGAACGATCCCGAGCAACTCGACGCCAAGCACTTCGCAGACGTCGTCAACGGAGAGCATGTCACCGCTATGCACCATCTCGGGTCGCAGCCGGTTCACGATGAGTCGCACGGGAAGGCCGCGATCGGAAAGCTTCCCAATCACCCGATCCGCGTCGCGAATCGCGCTCACTTCGGGCGTCGTGACGACGATCGCTTCGTTCGCACCGGCGACGGCGTTACGAAAACCCGCTTCTATCCCCGCTGGGGAATCAACGAGGACGTAGTCCGCGGTCTCGGCCGCTTGATCGACGACGGCCGCGAACTGCTCTTCGCTCACGGCGTCCTTATCGCGCGTTTGCGACGCCGGGAGGAGGAAGAGCGACTCGAAGCGCTTGTCTCGAATGAGCGCCTGGCGCAGTTGACAGCGCTCCTCGACAACCTCGACGAGGTCGAAGACGATGCGCTTCTCCAAACCGAGAACGAGATCGAGATTTCGAAGTCCGATATCGGCATCGACGAGCACGACGCGACTACCAGTCTTCGCGAGCGTGGCGCCCAGGTTCACGGTCGTCGTCGTTTTGCCGACACCGCCTTTTCCGGAGGTGACGACGATCTTTCGCGCGCTCAGCTCTCTGCCTCCATAAACTCGCGATCCATTCGTTCGAAAGGGACGATGGTAATATGCGCGTCGCGCACGAACGCGACCTCCGGCTCGACGCGCTCTTTTTCACGCGTGTCGTCAGCCGCGATGCAACTCGCGATGCGCAACTGCACGGCGCGCAGGTCCACGGCATAGACGCGTGCGCTCTCGTCGCCTTGCGCGCCGGCATGAGCGATGCCGGCGAGCCGTCCGAAGACAACGACGTCGCCGGTCGCGACGACCTCTGCGCCCGGATTCACGTCGCCGACGACAACGAGATT
>JASHPC010000225.1 GCA_030038335.1 Vulcanimicrobiota bacterium | reverse complement strand
TCGCGGCTCGTCACCTGGACTCCGTCGGTCCAATACATGTCGTGCCGCAAATGGTATGTTACGGTCAAGCCGTCCCTGCTGATGCCGCCGTTTTGCAGCGTCGGCACCTGCGTGACCATGATCGGCACGGTGTTGCCACGATCGTCAGCCGAGACGAGCGGCTCGAACATGAGGCGTGCGACGAACGCGTCGGTCGTATTCGAGTTGAGGAGCGGATTGAGATTCTTGAGATCTTGTTGAATGGCGATTCGGAGCACTCCCGGTTGGGTCCACGAATGCTCGCCCGATGACGAGACGCCGCCGGACTTTGAGCACGCCGCAAGCGAGAGAGCGATAACGGCGAGCGCGAGAAAACGCTTCATACCGCCGCCTTTCCGCCGACCCGTCCGGGTACGGGATCGTATCGCTCGTGCCTCCAGGAAAAGGTTCCGAGGCCCTGCGTAGCCGTGCGCAACTCGGTGATGTAGCGCGACATCTCGACCTGCGGAACGTCGGCCTCGATGTCGTCGAAACCGGAACGATTCGTCGGCTCCATGCCGAGAATTTGTCCGCGTTTTCCGGTCAGTTGTTGTATCACCGTCGACGTGTACGTGGACGGAACGACGACGTTGACGCGGACGATAGGTTCGAGGACGACTGGATGACATTTCGGCAGCGCTTCGCGCACGCCCATGCCGGCTGCGGTCTTGAACGACTGTTCGCTCGAGTCGACGTCGTGATATTGCCCGTCGAAGAGCGTCACGTGCACGTCAGTCACGGGATATCCGCTCGACCCGTGCAGCAATGCTTCGCGCACGCCCTTCTCCACGGCCGGGATGAACTGCCGTGGAACGACCCCGCCGACGATCTTTTCGTCGAAGGTTACTCCCGCGCCGCGATCTCGCGGCTCGAAGCGGAGCCACACGTCGCCGAACTGACCGTGACCGCCGGTCTGATGCTTGTAACGCGAGTGCACTTCGGTCGACGCCGTAATCGTTTCCTGATAAGGAATCGCCGGTGCGGCGATCTCGACGTCGACTTTGTACTTTCGCGCGAGACGCTCGACTGCGATCGTAACGTGCTGCTCTCCGCTTCCCAACAGGAGCAGCTCGTTCGTGACGTCGGCGCGACCGAGTGAGAGCGATGGATCTTCGTCGACGATCCGCGCGAGCATTTGCGAAATCTTCGCTTCGTCGATGCGTTCCTTCGGCTTGATCGCAACCGCAAAGACGGGCTCCGAACGTGGGACGCGCGCGAGCAGTACCTTATGGCCGTCTATCGTGAGCGTATCTCCGGTAGCGACGGGTTCCAAACGTGCGATCGCGACGATCGAGCCGGGCCCGGCTTCCGTCACAGGCTCTTGCTTCTTGCCCTGAAGCCGATAGAGGCCGCCGGAACGCACGCGCTCTCCGTCCTTGCTCATGTCGGTGAGCGTCGCGTCGGACTTCATCGTCCCTGCCAATACGCGGACGATGGAAATTTTTCCGGATTGTGGATGGATGGACGTCTTGATGACTCGCGCGACGAATGCCGCGGACGGGCTCGGCTCGAGCGCGCGTCCTTCGGCGTCAACGTGGGGGCGATCCACGGGAGAGGGAAACCAGCGTTCCATAGCGCGCACGATCGCCGCGATTCCGATCGCCGAAGCACCGGACGCGGCGAGCACCGGAATGATTTGATCGTGCGAACACTCGCTGCAGAGATCGCGCTCGATCTCGTCGAGCGGCGGCTCCTTTCCGTCGAGCAGCTCCTCCATGAGCGTGTCGTCGAAATCTGCCATCGCTTCCAACAAAGCGCCGCGAGACTGCTGCGCCGCGTCTTTGAGCGCGGCAGGTATCTCGGTCTCCTTTTCGACGCCGCCCTCGGCGCTGTACGTTTTCATCGTCGCGAGATCGACGAAACCGGAGAATGACTCCGCGTTGCCGATCGGTAACTGTTCCGCGACGACGTGACGCCCGTACGCCTCTTGCAGCGCCGCGAGCGTGCCGGCGAAGTCGGCCCCGGGACGGTCGAGCTTGCTAACGACGAAGAGATGCGGGAGATGCAAAGACTCGATCGCATCGACGACCATGCGCGTCTGCACGACGCGCGTCGGGTCCGCCTCAATGACGACGACGGCCGCGTCGACGCCGGAGAGCGCCATGCGCGTCTCTTCGAAAAAGTCGATGAACCCGGGGCAGTCGGCAACCGTGAGATCGATGTCGTCTGCGGTGCAGTGCGCAAAGCCAACGGTCGTGCTCTGCGCGTGCGCTACGTCTTCGGGCTCGTGATCCGTAACCGTCGTACCGTCGGAGATGGAACCGCGGCGCCCAACGGCGCCGCAGTATGCGAGAACTGCCTCGACGAGCGTCGTCTTGCCCGCATGATGCGGGCCGACGAAGGCGACGTTACGCAGGCGCGAGATATCCGCCATCGATGGCTCCCCCTTGAGCGTCTCTCAACGGCGGCGTTTTGCCGCCTTCTTTTTATGTGACTTCGCCGCGGCCGGCTTGCGTCCGGCGGCAACGCCTCTCTTCTTGGGCGCGGCCTTTCTCACGGGCTTCTTCGGTTTCGCCGCGCGCTTCAAGGCCACTTTCCGCACCGGGCTTTTCTTCTTTTTCGCGACCGGACGGCGTTTGGGAGCGGCCGCTTTCTTCGCGGGTTTGGCCGCTTTTGCGGCGCGCGCTTTCGACGACGACGCGGCGGAGTCTGCGCTTCGTTTGGCCGTGCTGCCCTTTGACGGCGCCGGTCTTCCGGCCGTCGTTCCTTTTCGCTTCGGGCTTGCCGTGCGCGCTGCTCGAGCCCCGCCAGCGCGCATGGCGCGTGCACTCTCGGCTTCCTCTGGAAGTCCCAGCTCTGCGCGGCCGAATCCCGTGATGCTGCTGCCGGGGACGTGCGGTCGCTCCGGCCGCCGACGCGCCTTCTCGAGATGCTCGCGCGTAGCGCGCAACGCTACGCGCGCAAGGCGGCCGTTTACCGGAAATGCAAGCTCGTTGATGCCGCACTCGTCGAGCAGCTTTAAAATGATATCGAAGGCGCCGCCTTGGTCTTTGGGGCTGTGCGCGTCGGAGCCAACGGCGACCAACACGCCCTTCGTTTTCGCCTTGCGCACGAGTCTGCGATACGCGTCGAGGTATCGCTTCCTTTGATCTTCAGGATGGTCGCGATAGAGGAAGCGTGCGTTGATCTCGATTGCGAAGCCACGCCGCTGGCACGCTTCGATGAGACGCGTCTCGTACTCGTCGAGCTTCTTGCTCTCCGGCCAGTGCCCGAAGAGTGCGGGTGCGTAGAAATGGCCGACGATCTGACCCGGAAGCTTCTCTATTTCGTCGAGGAGCTTGGCTACGTACATGTCCCACGTCCGCGCCGGTCCCACGACCGGAAACACGTCGGCGAACTCGGGATTGTCGAACGGCCAGTGCCAGTCAGCGCCTTTCTCCGGATGGTCGATCGTCAAGAAGTGCACGGAGCGGATGAGCCCGTCTGGCCGCATTGCATCGACGATGTTCTGCGCATCCGGCCTCGAGCGCGGGTCGCTGTCGATCTCGACGCCGATCGAGAAGCGCATTCCGCGACGCAAGCCCTCCGAAACGACGCGCGCGTGACCGATGTCGACGCCTGCCGTCTCCGCTGCGCCGTAGACGTCGCCCGCCTCAGCGAGCTTGAGCGCGCGGCGGACGGTATGAACGGCGCCGGGATCCTCGAAGGTAAGGAAGTTCACGTGATCGGCAATCATGAGGAACCGTGGCCAGCCGCGCAAGCACGCGTGATAGAACCAAAGGAAAAGCATTCGCGCGGAGTACGCGATCGGTCGTTCCTCGGCAAACGGCCGGTGCTCGCCTTTGGCATGCCCGTGCACGTCGGGTATGGCGCGAATCCGTGGGTCGCTCATCAACTGCAGCGGCTCCTTTGGCTAACGCGCGGTTCGATACCCCTCCATCTCGAGCAGGCGGCGCTTCATTTCGAGTCCGTAGTAGTAGTTGTGCAGCGCGCCCGACGAGTCCACGACGCGGTGGCAGGGGAAGAAGAGCGCCAGTGGATTGCGCGCCATCACGCGTCCGACCGCTCGAGCGGCATTGGGCTTACCGATCTGTGACGCGACCCACGCGTACGATCGAACCTGTCCCGGCGGAATCTTCGCCGCAGCGCGAAGCGCTGCTTGTTCGAACGGCGTCAAGTCGCTCAGATCGACGACGCGGTCGTCGACCCGCCATGTCCTGAAGAAGCGGTCGAGTGTCTCTTGAAACCATGACGGTGCGACACCGCGTGCCACCGGTCTGCGTAGGCGTTGCTCGACGCGCCGGCGAGCCGCTTCGAATCCTCCGCCGGTATCGAAACCGAGATACGCAATGCGGTCGCCCTTGAAACCAACGTAGAGCCGTCCGACGGATGTGCGCACGGATGCGAGGAGCAGCGGGTCGCTGCGAAGCCTCTGCCTGAGTGCCGCAATGTGCTCGAGGACTTTGCGCGCAAGATCGCACGACGGTTCCGGAACCGGGAGGCACGAGAGGCAGAACGCGACGCCTTCGCACTCCTCGTAGAGTTGCTGACAGTGCGGGCATGCGTGAAGATGTGTCTTTACCTCGATCTTCAACGCGCGGGTACAGCCGCTGCGGGTTTCGTCCCACAGCGCTTCGATGTCACGACACCGCATGGACTGATGCTCCTTCAGGGTTGAAACGGCCGACCTGGGGCCCGAGAACTCGGCGTAGGATGCGCACCGCGCGGTGAACGTGGGACTTCACCGTGCCGATCGGCTGGTGCAGGATTTCGGCGATCTCCGGATGGCTGCGGCCTTCGATGAAGCGCAGAGTCGCCGCCGCCCGTAGATGTACGGGAAGTTGCAGGAGGGCGCGCTCGACGGCAGCGACGTCGGCGTTCTGCTCGACGATGCTCTCAGGCTGCTGAGGCTGCGGCTCGTCGGCGTTGCGCAGGAGCGCATCGGGATCGGCGAGCGCGTCGAGCGCGACGCTCGTCGGACGTTTGGACCGCAGCCGGTTACGCGTCACGTTGAGCGTAATCGTGTAGAGCCACGGCTGGAGTCTGAGCTCGCGTCGCTGCTCGGCCGGCATCTTTTCGAGAGCGCGGTACGCACGGACGAACGCGTCTTGCACGATCTCCTCGGCATCCTCGCGATTACCGGTCATGCGCAACGCGAAGCCGTACAACCGCCGCTGATACTCTTCGACGATCTGATCGAAGCTCTTGACGCTTGCCGTAGCGCTCTTAGCGACCGGCCTGGTCGAGGGGCGTGCTGGTCGAACGGCTGGTGACACAAAAGCTCCTTGACGGAGCGGTGCGAGCGCGCTCATCTCTAGCCTCGAACCACCGCCCTAGGAGCCCGAGTTTCACGCGGGAGCGCGGAGGTTCCCGCGACCGCGCGCTGAAGGGGCGGGCATGCTTTCGCAGTCGAGTGTTCTCCCCGGAGAGATCTCGTTCGACGCCTACACCGTATGCAGTTTTCTTCCGGACCTCGATTCAAAGCGAGCGATTCCACTCGTGCTCATCGGCTACCGGGCCCACGAGGATCCATGGTTCGTCTGGCTGGTTCCAAAGGAAGGCGTGCGGCCTGAGGGATTGACGGCCGACCCATATTACGCTCGCGTCCTGCGAGATCCACGAGCGTACTTTAAGAAGAAGCTCGAGAAGTACGTCGCGGAGAGCGGCTCGGTTCATCGCGGAATCGAGATGCTCGTCGATTACCACCAAAACCATCTTGCATTTACGCCGCTGACGGAGCTGAGCGAGACGCCGTTCCGCCATCCGTTAGAAGTCCAGCTCGTTTAAGACAAGATACGGATCGTCCGGGCGTAGACGATTCTGACCGGCACCGCCGCGAGATGAGTGCCGCTAAGAACTCCCTCAATCGTCAGGCGAGCGTCGAGCACCAGAAGCAGCGCTCGGCGCGTGTCGTAATACGCGGTGCCGTCGAGATGGATGCTCCCCGATATCACGGCTGCCACTCTACCGGGTAACGGTCCGTTAATCGTCCCGTCGGCGCGAAAGGTGACGCCGACGACCGGATGACCGGCAATGACTCCCGGAATACCGCGGCGCAACGCGCCTTGAAGATCGCCTCCACCAACCGGGGATGCAGCCGTGAACGGCACCGGAGCATGGAGCTCTTGCAGATCCCTGACCGTGGCCGCATCGAGACGAATCGCAAACGGCTGGTTGAGAATCGTGAGGAAGTCCGGATCGTCGTCGGTGCGATCGGCAAACGAGCCGTCTGCCAGAAGCTCTTGTACGAAGCCGGCCTTCTCTTCGGTCGTCACCCCTGAATCGGTACGGTCGCAGTCCGCCTCAGCCGTGAACCAGACGTGGGAGCCGATCTTCCGTATCGAGAGTTGTTGCGTTCCCGCGTAGACGATGTGCGCGGAAGGCGTCGCGCCGACGCGGTAGAGGTCGTCGCCCGTCGTTCGATAGCGAAACTCGACGGCAGATGAATGCGCCGCGAGGAGCACGAATGCGCTCGCACCGATAACGCTCCGAAGGAGTATTCTCGTCACGAGTATCATCATACACGAAATGATGCGATTCGTGTGCTGCCGCGCGGCGCTCTTCTGCGCAGCGATCGTCGTTTGCGTTGCAGCGGTTGCGCCGAGCGACTTCGCGACGCTCTCCGAAATCTACACGCAAGCCAGCAACGAAGCATACAGCCGGCACGCTGTGATCGAACGCGACGGCACGACCTTCGTTTCAAGCGGCGACATCGACATGGAGTGGCTGCGCGATTCGAGTGCGGTGCTCGTCGCCTACGTTCCCCAAGCCGTCTCCAAGCCGGTAGTCCGCTCCATGCTGCGCGGCGCCATTGCTCGGCAAGCCAAGTACATCACGATCGATCCGTATGCGAATGCCTTCACGGAAGACTATCGCGTCGGCGAGCGCAAGTTCGAGGTCGACTCGCTTCTCTATCCGATTCGCCTGGCGTACCGGTACTGGCGCACGACCGGCGATCGCTCGATCTTCACGCCCGAGCTTCGGCGGGCGTACGGGCTCGTTTTGCAGGTTCTTCGCACCGAACAGCATCACGCCACACGTTCCCACTATCGCAGCCCGATGCTCATCGGCGGCGACGATGGCATGCCGTTTGGGTATACGGGCATGATTTGGACCGGGTTCCGCCCATCCGACGACCCTGCCGAGTTCCCGTACAACATCCCGCAGAATATGTTCGCCGTCGTCGAGCTGCGCGAGCTAACGAGCATCGAGAGAGACGTCTACCACGACGAGCGCCTCGCGGAAGAGGCGTGGGGCCTCAGCGTTCAGGTCCACGACGCGATCGAACGCTACGGCGTCGTCTTCGTGCCGCATTTCGGGCGAATCTACGCCTACGAAGTCGACGGCCTCGGCCACGCGAACTTGATGGACGACGCGAACGTGCCGTCGCTGCTCTCGGCACCGTACATCGGGTACGTCGACGTTCACGACTCGATCTACCAGGCAACGCGGCGTTTCGTGCTCTCGCCCTCCGACCCGTACTTCTATCAAGGTAAGGACGCGGCGGGGATTGGCAGCGCCCACACGCCGCGCGGGTACGTTTGGCCCCTCGCGCTCATCATGGAAGCGCTCACGAGCACGGACCCGGCGGAGACGGCGCGCGTTCTCAGTTACCTAGCCGCGTCAGATACCGGGAATCACGTCCTTCACGAATCTTTTGACGCGAACGATCCCAAGCGGTTCACGCGCGCGGACTTCGCGTGGCCGAACGCGCTGTTCACGGAGCTCCACGTCCCCGAAATCGTCGGGGGAAGGTAAGGCGTCAGCGCGTGCCGGCGCGCTGCTTCACGAAGAAGCGAAGGTCGGCGGTCCCGGTACACACGACGACGGTATCAGGGTCGGCGAAGACGCGCCCGTCGATATTGAGCGTGAAGTCGCCTCTAGAAAGACCGGTGACGGTCCGGCAGATGCTGCGCGAAAACTTGTCAGGCGGCGCAAGGTCGCCGATCGCTTCTCGGACCGCAAGCGCGAGGAGTTCACGAACGCGCAAGGGCGTCGCAAGCGCAAAGACCGACGCGCCGCCGGCGGCGACGGCGTGGAGATCGAGTGGAACCCTCACGCGGATCACGCAGCGTCCTTTTGCGTTTTCCGAGGAGCCGCCTGCTGCCGTAGCGTAGAAACTTCTAGTCATGCGGTACACGCCGCGACGTCGGCGCGGTGACGACGAAACGCACGAAGGCGGAGGCTTGCCTGTCGTTCCGCTCGTCATCATCGTCATTTTCGCGGGGCTGCTCCTCGGCGGTCTTCTCGCGCACTTTTTGGGGAACGGCGGCCCTGGCTCGGACCAGGGCATGACACCTGCGTTCGTCTCGCCGTTGCCGTCAACGACGAGAATTCCTACGCCGACGCCGTTCGTGCGGCGCCCTGCGACGCCAGCTCCACGCATCTCGACGTCGCCGACACCGACGCCTTTAGCAAAATCTTCTCCGGTGCAATCTGCAACGCCGGTGCCTACGCCGCTCGGCGTTGCGTTGCGCGCGCTTCCGTCGGTTGTGACGACGCAACTTCGCACGGAACCTCCAAAGCGCGTCGTGCAGACTCCGGGGCTTGTCACCGCGAGTCCCGCGCCGCCTGCGACGCAAGCGCCGCGCGGAATGATAACGTCAGATCCCACCGACGTCGTGCGCGCGTATCTCTACGCGCTCGCGCGCGGCGACGAATCGGAGGCGGAGTCGTACCTCGCTTCAGGAGAGCCGTCGGAGACGTTCATGCGCGACGACGGTCGCATCGGCGACATCTCATCCACCGACAACGGCGACGGAACGTATCTCGTCACGGCAGACGTCCGCTCGAGCAGCGGGCGTTACCGCGTAACCTTTACGGTCGCTGCCTTACCGCAAGGCATGTTGATAACGGATCACTTCTACGTAAAACCGGATCGGTAGGGTTACTCTTCGTCGGGCCAGGCTGCGAGCGATCCGATCGCAGCGCTCTTGAGCACGCGCAGACCGAGCATCGCGCACTTCATCCGCGTGGGACTGATGCCGATCCCGACGTTCTCGAGCACGGCTTCCTTCGTGAGTTTGGCAACTGCTTCCAAAGATTTGCCGCGAACGTTCTCCGTGAGCATGGACGCGGAGGCTTGGCTAATCGCGCAGCCTTTGCCCGAGAAACGGACGTCTTTCACGGTACCATCTGCGTCGACGAGCAGCTCCATCCGGATGCGATCGCCGCAGAGCGGATTGAGATCCTCAGCGGTGACCGTCGGTGCTTCGAGATGGCCGAAGTTACGAGGGTTGCGGTAGTGGTCGAGAATGTAGTCCCGGTAGAAGTCGTCCACGCCTGCTTAAGAACCGCCGCTTAGAGCTTGAAGATGCGGGCGGCTTTTTCGAGCGCGCGAACGAGCGCTTCAACGTCGTCTTCATCGTTGTAAAGATAGAACGAGGCACGGGCAGTCGCGTGCCAGCCCATCTTGTCCATGAGCGGCATCGTGCAGTGGTGTCCCGCGCGGATGCAGACGCCTTCCGTATCGAGAATCGACGCGACGTCGTGCGCATGCACGTCGCCGAGATTGAATGAGATCACGCCGCCGATGCGATCAGGATCCTTTGGGCCGTACACGTGGAGGCCGGTCCGTTCGAGTGCGGCGAGGCGCTCGAGAGCGACGCCGGTAATGCGCTTTTCGTGTTCGCGAATCCAGCCCAATCCAACGTCGGCGAGATAATCCACGGCAACGCCAAACCCGATTGCGCCCGCGATGTTGCTCGTTCCGGCCTCGAACTTCCACGGCGGATCGTTGAACGTCGAGCGGCCGTACTCAACGGTACGAATCATGTCGCCGCCGGAGAGAAACGGTGGCATCGCTTCGAGGATCGCACGCTTGGCGTAGAGAGCACCGATTCCCGTGGGGCCGAGCATCTTGTGCGCGCTGAAGGCGTAGAAATCGCAGTCGAGCGCAGAGACGTCGACGGGAAGATGCGGCGCGGCTTGCGCGCCGTCGACGAGAACGAGTGCGCCGGCGGCCCGCGCTCTCGGCACGATGCGCTCGAGCGGCGCGATCGTTCCGAGCGTATTGCCGACGTGCGCGATCGCGAGCAGCTTGCAGCCGTCGAGCAGGTCGTCGAGTCCGTCGAGCACGAGTTCGCCGCGTTCGTCGATCGGAATGAAACGGAGCGTCGCGCCGGTCCGATTCGCAAGCAGTTGCCACGGCACCAAGTTTGAATGGTGCTCCATCTCGGTCAGCAGGATCGCGTCGCCCGGTCCGACGTTTGCGTTACCCCACGAGTACGCGACGAGATTGATCGCCTCCGTTGCGTTTCGCGTCCAAACGAGCTCGCCGGGCGAACAGCCGATGAAGCGCGCTACACGCGCACGCGCATTCTCGAATGCTTCCGTCGCCCGAGCGGCAATTTCGTAGACGCCACGATGGATGTTCGCGTTGTACTCGCGATAGTACGCGTCGAGAGCATCGATCACCGAGTTTGGCTTCTGCGAGGTCGCTGCGGAGTCGAGGTAGACGAGGCGCTTGCCGCGCACGGTTGGGCGCGCGAGGATGGGAAAGTCCTTGCGGATTTCCACAGCGGATCGCTCGGAGAGATGAAGCGTCGTCACGCGACTTTTGCCTCGACGGCTTCGCGCATCTCTTCGCGCAGCATCTCTGGGAACTGCTCGATTGCAGACTCGAAGAAGCCGAGAATGACCATTCGCTCCGCAGCGTCGCGCGCGATGCCGCGCGACATCATGTAGAAGAGCGTTTCGGCGTCGAGCGCGCCGACCGTCGCGCCGTGATACGCCTTGACGTCGTTCGCGGCGATTTCGAGGGCCGGAACCGAGTCGATGTGCGCGTTGCGCGAAAGGATCAGCGCGTCATCGCGCAGCGATGCCGCGCTCTTCTGCGCCTGCGCCGCGATTCGAATGTTGCCCACGTATCGCGCCTGACCGCGCCCTGTGGCAGCGGACTTGACCGTCGTCAGCGACGTCGCTTCACCGACGCGGTGCTCGATGTTCGAGCGAAGATCGACGTGCTGCGTGCCGTCGGGGAAGAAGATGCTTGCGATGCGCGTGTCCGAACCAGTTGCGAGCAGTGCGACGTCGATCTCGCCGACGACAAGGGAGCCGCCGAGGTCCGCGGTCGAGATGGAGAGCGTCGAATCTTTGCCCGGCAGTGCTGCGCGCGTTGAGAGAATGCGCGCGTCAGCCGCGTTTTGGTAAGTGGCGACGCGAACGTCGCTCGATTCCTCGGTGACGATCTCCATGATGCCGCAGACGAACGCGTTTTTTCCAGCGTCGATGCGCTCGACTATCGTAGCACGCGCGCCGCGTTCGAGGTGCACGTGCGTAAACGGGAAGACTGCCTCACCGGCATCTGCGCGATACGTGACGACGATTGGAGCCTCGACGTCCACTCCGGCGGGAACGGTGACGAGTGCGAAACGATTTGCAAACGCGGTGGCAAGCGCGCCGAACTTCGACGCGCCGGCGGAGGTGCTGCCGAGTCGCGGCGCCTCGCCGAGGCGAACGCGCGAATCGGAGCAGAGGATCTCGACGCTGCCGGAAGATGAGTCGATGCGAAGATCGTCGATCGTCAGAGCGTCGAGATCGACGCGCCAGTATCGACCCGGCCGTTCCCGTCCGGACGGAAGCGCGCGAAAGCGCTCCAGAGCAGCGCGCCGCACGTCTTCGGCGAGCGCGTCGTCGCCGAGGCTAAGCAACGGCTCCGCTCTCGGCGCGCACCGTGTCGTACCCCTCGCGCTCGATGCGATTGGCGAGCTCTGCCTCGCCGGTCTTCACGATGCGGCCGTCGAGCATGACGTGCACGACGTCGGGTTTCACGTAGCGCAGAATGCGCGGATAATGCGTGATGACGAGCAGGCCCGTCTCCTTTCCGGCTTCACTCGCGCGCAGCGACTCGATCGACTCGCCGATATGCTTGAGCGCGTCGACGTCGAGGCCAGAGTCCGTTTCATCGAGCACCGCAACGCGCGGCGCGAGCACGGCCATCTGCAGCATCTCGAGACGCTTTTTCTCGCCTCCCGAGAATCCGTCGTTGATGTAACGGCCGAGAAACGACGGATCCATCCCGAGCGCGTCCATTTTTTCGAGGAGAAGACCGCGGAACTTCGCGGGCGTGAGATCGCCGGGGCGCACCGCTTGACGCGCCGCGTACAAAAAGTTTGCAACCTTGACGCCCGGAATCGCCGCGGGGTACTGAAACGAGAGGAAGAGCCCCGCCTTTGCGCGTTTGTCGGGCGAGAGCGCGAGAAGATCGGCGCCGTCGAGCGTCGCGGTTCCGGCGGTCACCGTGTAATGCGGATGTCCCGCAAGCGCGAGCGCGAGCGTCGTCTTTCCGCTGCCGTTCGGACCCATGAGTGCGTGCACTCTGCCGGGCTCGACGGCGAGATCGATACCTCGCAGAATCTGCTTGCCGTCGACTTCGCAGTGAAGGCCGGCTACGGCCAGGCCGTGGTCTCGCGTCATGCCTGTATCGTAACGAACGGCCGTTCAGAAAGTCAAGGATAAACTTTACTATCTCGAGCCTGCGTGCTAGGATACGCGTAAGGAATGCAGGGCGAACGCTTCTTCAAGACCACTCGGGGGCGGATCGTCGCCGAGCTTCGGCGACGCGGCTCTGCGTCTGCCGCCGACCTAGCGGCTGTCTTCAACTTATCGCCGAATGCCGTGCGCCAGCAGCTCGTCGTGCTGGAGCGCGATGGGCTTGTCTTCGAGCAATCCGTTCGCCGCGGGCCCACCAAGCCGACGATCGAGTTTTCGCTTACGAGGGAGGCAGATTCGCTCTTCCCTCAGCGGTACGACCGGCTGCTTTCCTCCGTGCTGCGTGAGGTTCGCCGAGAGTACGGGGACTCGGCGGTTGCGCAAATTTTCGACTCGATCTCGCAGCGAGCGGTGACGCGCGCGAAGCGCAAGGTAACGGCGGATCGTCCGGAAGAGCGCGTCGCGCAGCTCACGGAGCTGCTACAGCAAGACGGCGTCGTCGCGGAGTACAGTCTCATCGACGGGGGCTATGCTCTTCACGAGCACAACTGCCCGTACGCGGCCGTCGCGAAAGAGCATCCCGAGATGTGTCAGGTCGTGCACCATATGATCGACGAGACGATCGGCGGACAGCTCGAACAAACGGAATCGCTTGCAACCGGCGGCAAAGAATGCCGGTTCGAGCTGAAAGTCGGATCGTAAGGGAGAGAGCGCGTGGATTTTGCAAAGTTTCAACGTCTCGTCGAGAAGCGCCCGGGTTTTCGCACGATGGAAAACCCGACGGCGAGCGGCGAGTACTTTAGCGATTCCTGCGGCGACATGTACAACGTCTTCTTAAGGATCGGCCCTGGAGCGGTGATCGAAGACATCTCCTACTTCACGACCGGATGCGGTTTTGGAACGGCAACGTGCAGTCTCGTGACGGAAATGGCGCGAGGAAAGACCCTCGAAGAAGCCGAGGCAATCAGCGAGCAAGAAGTGATGGACGCGCTCGGTGGATATCCGGAGAAGAAGCGCGATTATCCCGGCCGCACGCTCGAAGCGCTGCACATTGCCATCGCTGATTATCGCGAGAAGCGCGCACGCGGAGAGGTTCCCGATTACGCCGCGATGCCGCGCGCGGAGAAGGCCGCGGCATCTGCGGCCGCCGCGTCCGAGGCGTCGCCGAAAACCGACGGCGACGGCAAGATTCTCATCAAGTTGCGTTAACGCGCGCTAGCGTAAGAGGAACACGCTGCGTTTGACATAGCGCGTTCTTCCTTCGTGGGGCACGGACTCGAAAAGCGTGACCGCAGTGACATGCATTGGAAACGGCGTCACGTCAACGAGCGGCATCGGTGCTCGCTTCTTTTCGGAGACGCGCGCGAGCGTCACGTGAGGGACGGCGTCGTCGTCGCTCGCGAATCCGAGTGTTTCGAAAACGTCGCGCACGTCACCCGCTAGCGCGCGATACGGCGAATCGGCGCCGCGGGTGCCTGCAAAGATCACGCGCGGCTTGCGCTCGTGCGGAAACGCTCCGACGCGATCGAACGTGAGGCTGAAGGCGGCGTGACGTGGCGCGAGGCTGGCGAGCGCGTCTCCGATGGCGGCGACGCGGTCATGCGTCACGTTTCCAAGGAAGAGCAGGGTCAGGTGATAGTTTGCCGGATCGACGTAGCTCGCGTGCAGGCCCGCACGCTCTAGTTGCGCTGCAACCTCGGCGCAGTGCGTTCGCGCAACGTCATCGACGTCGACGCCGATGAAGAGTCGTTGCGGGCGTCCCTCGACTTCGCTCACGTCGTTCGCTACGCTCGGGATGACAAAAGGGTGTAGTTCCTCGACTTCGCTCATGTCGTTCGCTACGCTCGGGATGACAAAAGGGTGTAGGCTATGCAAGGTATGGGTTCGTGCGGCGCTCGATGCCGATCGTCGTCGCTGGTCCGTGACCGGGAACAACCGGCGTTGCGTCGTCGTACGGCAAGAGTTTCGTGCGAATGGAGTGCACGATGTCCTCCATAGAGGTTCCGCCGAGGTCCCAGCGTCCGATCGAGCCGGCAAAGAGCGTGTCGCCCGTGAAAAGACGCGCGCAGTTGCCGTCGCTCAACGAGAAACAGACGCTTCCCGGCGTGTGGCCCGGCGTGTGAAGGACTTCGATCGCGATATCTGCCTCGCGAATGTGCTGACCACCCGCGAGTTCTCCATCGAGCGTGACGACCGGCGGCGATTCGTTGAGCCCGACCCAGGCCGCCTGAAGCGCAAGCGTCTGGTAGAGCGGGACGTCTGCCGGATGCAGCAATGCTCGCGCTCCCGTTGCTTCCCGCAGGCGGCCGACGTCGCCGATGTGGTCGATGTGCGCGTGCGTGTGCAGCAAGGACGTTGCACGAAGGCGATGGCGCCGCAGTCGTTCTAGCACTAAGTCGACGCCGTCACCGCCGTCGATGACGACTGCCGTGCCGCTTCGCTCATCGCCGACGATGGTGCAGTTACAGGCGAGGGAGCCGACTGCAAAGGTCTCGACGATCACCGCACGCGTGCGCCGATGCCGGTGCCGTCGCCGAGCGGAACGATCGTAGCCGAAAGATCCGGATGCGAGAGAAAGTAGCGATTGAAGTCGCGAAGCGCGCGCGTTTCCTCATCGTCGTCGGGCTTCCCGGGATTCGCGACGCGACCGCTCCAGAGGCAGTTGTCGACGACGACGAGCCCCGAGCGCTTTAATCGCGGAATCGCAAGATCGAGGTAGTTGCGATACTCGGTCTTGTCTGCGTCGATGAAGACGATGTCGAGATTGCGATGGGGAAAGTTCTCGAGCACTTCGAGTGCCGGCTGGTTGAGAACTTCTATCGAATCGGACTCGCCGGCACGCTCGAAGAACGAGCGTGCGATCTCGGTGCGTTTCCTGTCGACGTCGATCGTCCAGATCGTTCCGACCGGCGGCTGCGCGAACGCCATCCAAAGCGTGGAGTAGCCGTATGCGGTTCCAACCTCGAGAATGCGGTTCGCCTGCATTGCGTGCACGAGCGTTGCTAGAAGCCGGCCGGTTTCGCGGGAGACGATCGGAATGCCGTCGGCACGTCCGCGTTCCTCCACCTCGAGCAAGAGCGGGTGGGGAGCGGGATGCGTCGTTTCGAGGTATCGCTCGATGCTTTCGAGCACGATGTCGTTCATCGATTCGCCATCCGTTCTGCCGCGGTTACGACGTTGCGAAGCAGTGCGACGTTCGTGACGGGTCCGACGCCACCGGGAACCGGCGTAATCTCGCCGGCAACGCGCGCAGCGCTCGCGAAGTCGACGTCGCCGACGAGATGTCCGTCGACGAGTGTCGTACCGACGTCGACGACCGTTGCGCCAGGCGCGATATCCTCTCCGCCAATGAGTCCAGGCACGCCCGTCGCGGTCACGACGATCTCGGCCATCCGCACGTACGGCTGCAAGCTCGGAGAAGCCTTGTGCAGGACCGTTACCGTTGCGTTCTCCACCATCAACAAGAGTGCGACAGGACCTCCGACGACGACGGAGCGCCCGATGACGGCCGCCGTGCGCCCTTGCAGCGGCCAGTGCGAGCTTCTCTCCAGAAGCAGCATCACCGCCGCGGGCGTTGCGGGAACGAACAATGGCTCCTTTCCAAACGCAAGATTTCCTTGATTGGCGGGATGAACGCCGTCGACGTCCTTCGCGCGCGGCATCGCGTCGGCGATGTCGCGAATCGAGAGCGTTTCTGGCAGCGGCTGCTGCAAGAGAACGCCGTGCACCGAGTCGTCGTTTTCGAACGACGAAAGTCGCGCTCGAATGCTCGACGCTTGCGACGATGCGGGGAGGCGCTCGACGTCGACCGCGATGCCGGCTCCTTCGGCCGTGCGAGCGAGATTCCGGACGTATGCGTGACTCGCCGCATCCTCACCGACGAGCAGGACGACGAGGCGAGGATGAGTTCCGCGCTCGCGTAGCGCAAGGATACGCGAGAGAAGCGCGACGCGAAGCTCTGCTGCTACGGCCTTACCATCGAGGATGCGAGCGGGCACGACGTCGCCTTCGTCCGCAAAAGGAGCGACCCCTGGACTTACGCCGCTTGCGCTCGTGGGCGCCGTGGATACTTGCAGCGATCGTCGTAGGCATCGCGATCACTGTCCTGATACCGCTGTTCGATACCGGTGCGGTGCACAAAGCAGGCCCCGCCGGACTCGCCGGCGAGGACGCGCCGGTGATCGCGCTTCACGACGACGCAGGGAACCCCGCATCGCTTGCGGCGTACCGGAACAGAGTCGTGCTGATGAACTTATGGGCAACCTGGTGTCCGCCATGCCGAGAGGAACTTCCTGATTTGCAGCGGCTCTACGCTGCCGATGCATCGCGTGGCCTCGTCGTCATCGGCGTCGATCAAGGCGAGTCCGCAGCGCGTGCAAGCGCGTTTGCCAGCGCGCTCGGCTTGCGCTTTCCCATTTGGATCGATTCGGAGGAGTCGTACGGACGCGCGTACGACGCGCTCGGGTTTCCGACGACGGTCGTCATCGATCGGCACGGAACGATCGTGAGAGGATTCGACGGCGCGCTCACGCTCGATCAGATGCGCGCTGCGGTCGATCCGCTCTTGAAGACTGAATGAGACGGCTTGCGGCCCCGATCGTCGCGATCGCCGCCGGAGTGCTCGCGCAAGCCTTACGACCCGATCGTGCGACGTGGCACGAGGGGTGGTACAGCGTCGCGCTCCTCGCGCTTGCCGTGTATCTCGCCATCGGCGTGCGTGCCGAGATTCAGCGCAGCACCGCGCGACGGGTTGCTGCGGTTTGGATCGCAGCCGCCGGTACGTGGATACTCGCGTTTGCAGGCATCGCGAGTGGACTTCTTGCGCCCGATCCTCAACTCGTCGTCGGCGCTCCAGGAACACCGGTGGCAGTGGCGGGGCTTGGGAACATCGTCTTTCCGCCGCTTCACGATCCGAGTTCGCCCGCGCTCGAAACGCCGAACGGTGTCGTGCTCCCTATCGGCGAGCAGCGATACGCGTCGCAGTTCGTGCTGCGCTCGGTCGCTCGCACGGTCGTTGCGGTCGACGCATACGACAGCGGCGGCGCGCATCTGACGATCACGCAGCCAACCGGGCCTGCGTTCTCGTCACCGGTCTTGCTGATGGATCACACGCAGAGAATCTCGGGTCTGGACTTGCCGTTCGATTCGTTCTCCGTGCCTGTCGCGCATCGTATCGTCAA
>JASHPC010000224.1 GCA_030038335.1 Vulcanimicrobiota bacterium | reverse complement strand
TCCATCGCGAGCGAACGGCGGGATCAGCAAAGACGGCCTAACCATTACGTATCGCCTGCGGGACAACGTGCGCTTTGCCGACGGCGTCCCGCTGACGGCAAGCGATTGCGTTTGGTCGATTGCAGCGATAAATAATCCCGCCAACAACGTCCAGTCGCGCTACGGGTACGATCGCGTGGTCATGGCTGACGCGCCGAATGCAACGACGCTCGTCTTGCATCTGCGCCGCCCTTTCGCGCCGATTCTGTCGCTCGTGCTCGCGCCGCAAGGATACCCTATCCTTCCGGAACACGTGCTGCAACGGTACCCGAACTTCAACGCGATACCGTTCGACTCAAAGCCGATAGGGTCGGGGCCGTACGTCGTTAGACGATGGGTTCGCGGCGATCACGTCGACATGGTCGCGAACCCCTACTATTTTCGTGGGACTCCTCGTATAAAGCATCTCATCGTCCGATTCATCCCCGATCCTCAAGAAGGGACGAACCAACTGCGAACCGGCGAGATCGAAGCGTACTTCAACGAACAGGATTACTCGCAGTATCCGGTGCTGCGCGCAGTAGCGGGATATCGCGTGCTCGATACGCCGGAGAGCGCGATTGGAGCACTCATCTTCAACACGCAGAGTTCGCTAACGCGCGATTCGCGCGTTCGCCACGCGCTGGCAGAAGCGCTCGACATCCACGGGATCGTCGCGAAAGCCTACCGCGGTGCACTCGACAGCCATGACGCGGGACGCGGACTGTTCCTTTGGGCGTACGATCCGCGCGCCTATCCTGACGTTCCGTACGATCCCGCCGCGGCGAAGCGGCTTCTCGACGAGGCGGGATGGACGATGGGCGCCGACGGCGTTCGGCACAGGAATGGGCGCACGCTCACGCTCCTACTCGTCATTCAAGCGGGCGTCCTTGGCGAAGAGATCGTGGCGAACAACGTCGCACAATACGAAGCCGCCGTGGGCGCGCGCGTCGCCATAAAGGCGTTCAACGTGACCCTGTTCGGAGCGCCGGCCGAGATGGGCGGACCGGTGTACGGCGGGAAGTTCGACATGGCGCTCTACTCGTTTGTCAACGGTGACGATCCCGATACGACGGATCAGTTTTCATGCGCGCGTGTGCCGCCGAACGGATATAACAAATCGCGCATCTGCGATTCGCGCATCGATGCGCTCCTCGACGATGGACGGCACACGTACGATCCTGCACGCCGCAAGGCCGTCTATACCAAACTCGAGCGACTTCTCTACGAAGATCTGCCGATCGTGCCGCTCTATCAGCGACGTGAGCTCGACGCGTTCACAGACCGGCTTCGCGGTGAGGCAGGTTCGATCGACAGCGTCTTCTGGGACGTCGCGCGATGGCGCTTGGAGTGAGCGGCGGACGGGTCGACGATGGGAAGCGGCGACGTCTCTCGCTGCTTCACCGTCTCGAGCAGCACGCTCGACTGAATGCCGCGCACGCCCGCCACGTTATAGAGCGTGCCGAAGAGAAACTTCGAGTACTCTTCCAAGTCTTTCGCGACGATCTCCAGTAAAACGCCCGACTCGCCGGTGAGGACGTAGCACGCAACGACCTGGGGCATGCGTCTGATCTGATCGCGCATCTCTTTCGCTCGCGGCCACTCGATCTGCAGCCGCGCAAAGGCCGTCACGCCCAAGCCGACCATCTGGCGGTCGAGAACGGCGCGATATCCGCGGATGAATCCTCGCTTTTCGAGACGGCGGACGCGGCGCAGGCACGGCGACGGCGAGAGCCCTACGCTTTTTGCCAAATCGGCATTGGATAGCCGACTATTGCGCTGCAACGCGCCAAGAATCAGGCAGTCGACGGAATCGAGCGTATTTATTGACATAAACCATTCCTAAGAGACATAGATTTTGGCATTTTATTGCTCCACGCTCGAAGGATTCGCCGAGCCATTTGGGGCACGCCTGCTTAGTCACGGACCGCCATGTGAGGAGTCTTGAAACGATGAGAACCCCTGCTCTCCAACGGCTGCGTCTCTTCATGCCGCTGCTTGCCGCCGGTATTGCCTTCACGGGATTGCCGGCACTCGCTCAAACGTCGACGACGTCGGCCGTTGTCGGAACCGTGCACTCGAGCACGGGGCAACCCGTCGCGGGTGCGGCGGTCAATCTCCGCGGCGTCACGGTTCAATATGCGACGACTGACGCGCAAGGCCACTTCACCTTCAGCAGCGTCACTCCGGGCGTCTACCAGCTCGTGGTCAGTAAGGCCGGCTTCCTCCAATACATTGCAAGCATCGCGACGGCGACCGGAACGACGACCGCAATCGACGTCGCGCTGACGGCAGCGTCGTTCACGTCGTTGCGCACGATCGCGCATGCCGAGACGAACGCTCCCGGTCACGTACAGATCAACGAGTCCACCGCGTCGATTTCGATTGTGCCGAGCACGTCGTTCGTGGATCAAGGACAGCTCCAGGTGATGCACGTCCTCAACGAGATTCCTGGCATCATCGTCTACCAGGCAAACGGGACGAATAATGGCGCCGATCAATTCGCGCCGCAGACGATTCAGATCCGCGGCGCGCTGCCGTACGAGACCGAGTCGCTTATCGACGGTCACGCAACGCCTCTCTCGCTTACCGGCACGTTCGATCCGTCGCTCATCAGCCCGTACATGCTGCAGAATGTGGAGGTCGTCAAGGGTCCGGGCTCGATGCCGACCGAGATCAACTACGCGATTGGCGGCACGGTGAACTTCATCACGCTAGAGCCTACGCTCGAACCGCACGCGACGATCGCGACCGGCGTCGACTCCTGGGGCGGAATCACGACGGCATTTCGCGCCACCGGATCGCTTGGCCACAATAACTTCTTGCAATACGCGTTCGCATACGCAACGGACGGCGCGCCCGGCCCCATGCAAAACTATCCGCTCGCAGGCTCGGCGGTCTTTCTCTCCGTCGGTTATCCTTGGTACGTCAACGGGCAGGAACTCGTGTCGGCACCCGTCGGCGTCGGGCTCGCCGGTCCAAAGAGCTACAGCGAGTACATCGAGCCCATCGGCTTAGAGCGCTATCAGGAGCCGTTCTACGTCTGCTGCTATCCGTTCAACACGGACTACGACTCTAAAAATGAGCTCGGAAAGCTGAAATTCAACTTCTCGCAGTATAGCTCGCTCACGATTAGCTTCCTCGGCGGTCAAGACTTCGGCCACACGGATAACACCGGTGTGGCAATGGCGAACGGTCCTATCGGCAATCTCGGCGGAACCCTCTCCAGCTTCGAGCCTCCGTCGTGGTACAGCGGTTCGATACCGGCCGGAACCCCGATTCCGTTCGATCTCAGCTCGTATGCGCCCGGCTTCGGCTCGACGCAACAGTATCTTTATCAAGCCGAGTTTCGCACGGTGTTCGGCGCCTGGTCGGCATTGCTGCGCTACTACGACGGCGGCAATACGAACTACGCGTACTTTAACAACCCGACGAGCAGTGTCTTTGCGTTCACAGGCAGCGCTTGGGGCGGTGGCGTCTTCTGCCCAACGGGCACTGCATTTAACGGCGCAGTCTGTAACCCGGGCGGCCTCGCCCCAGTCGAAGAGTCTTTCAACGGTCAGCTAGCAACCTTCGAAGCGCTCGACGCGACGGATCAATCGCTGACGAACAACCACCAGCGCGGCGAGTCGCTCGACTTGGACCACCCGTTCAACAACGGCAGCAACTTGCAGCTCTCGGTCGACCGCACGGGTCAGAGCGGCTACGAGTTCGTCAATATCCCAACGTCGGGAGAGCCGCCGTATTATTCGTTCGCGCCGGGCACGAGCCAAGTTTCCACGACCGAAGCGCTGCGCTTCACCTTCTTCGCGGCGCCGAACGTTCAGGCCGAGTTCGCCGACTACGCGCTCGAGTATTCGAGCCACTTCACGGACAACGGAGGCGGCATCGTAGCCGGAACCGGTCCCGCTAACTGGCAGAACTCGACACGCTCGTACAACGCTCCGAGAGTCGCGTTCACGTGGCAACCCAACGATAATACGTCGTGGCGTGCTGCTGCGGGCTCTTCGATAGCGCCGCCGTATCTGAGCCTGCTTTCGTCGCCTGGATCGCTGCCGCTCGAGTTCGTCAACGGCGTCCCCAACGACGGGTACTACGAGAGCCTCAACAACGGTCAGATCGCACCGGAGACGGCCATAGGCGTGGACATCGGCGTCGACCACCGTTTCCGTCAGTCGATGTTCGTGTCGCTCGACGGCTACCTAACGGACCTGCGCAATATGTATCTTACGCAGAGTCGACTCATCAATCAGAACTATTATCCGACTTCGTGCTCGAGCGTTGGATACGCAGTCGGGCAATGCCCTCTCTACGGCATCAGCGCCGAGAATCTCGGTCACGCTCGGTACGAAGGTCTCGAGGCTCAGTTCGGTGATGCGCCGGCGCAAGGCCTCGGCTTCGTCCTGCGCGGCGACCTGATGCGCGCGTACGCGTACGATATTCCTCAGGGATTCTATTGTGACAACGTGCCTGCAAGTCAGTGCACGCCGTACCACTACGATACAAACCTCGGCATTCTGCCGAACGTCAACTTTCCATCGAGCGGCGTAGGATTCGAAACGGTCAACGGAAGCGCAGTGCCGTATGCGATGGGCTATGGCGAGTTGAACTGGCGCACCGCGGACGGGAGCATGTATCGCGTCGGTGTGACGTACTACGGCAACAACAACGCCTTTAGCGAACCACCATTCGCGGTCGTTTCGGCGAGTATCCGCGAGCAGATCGGCTCGCATCTCGCGATCGTCGTCAGCGCCGACAACCTCAATGGCGCCTACAGTCAACTCTACGCGAATCAGTTTGGCGGCATACCGACGCCTCTTGCACCAGAGTGCGTCGGTAAGTACGGCACCGCCCTTTGGGGAGCGTACGGCGACGCGTGTACGGCGCTCATCGCTCTTGGGGCAGCCCCGCGCAGCGATGCGTCAGTTACGTCGCAGCTCGGACCGACGAGCGCTGAGAACTACGGACCGACGACGTTCCGCGTGCAGTTGATCCAGCAAATAGGAGGCAGCAACCTCTAGCCGTGCGCTCTACCTTAGCTGCGCTATGGTGCGCGTGCTTCTGTCTCGTCGCGTCGGCGACGGCTCGGGCGTTACCGCTCACCTTCGACGATTACGCGAAAATCGTCAGCGTCGGTGATCCGCAGATATCCCCCGACGGTAAGGAGATCGTCGTCATCGTTGGACACGCCGACATGGCGAAAGACGTTACCGCTCCGGAGCTCGTTCTCATAGACGTCGCAACCGGTGCACAACGCGTTCTCACGCAAGGACGCGAGGAAGTCGGATCCCCGCGATGGACGCCGGACGGACGCGCTATCTCCTTCATTGCGCCCTCGGGAAGCGGCGATAGCGCGATTCCACAAGTCTGGCTCATGCCGATGAACGGTGGCGACGCGCGCCCGATCACGTCGTCGAAGTTCGGGGTCGAGGAGTATGCGTGGCGACCTGACGGCAGAGCGCTCGCGTACGTCACGCCGGACGCGCCGGCGAACGAAGCGGCGCTCAAGCGTCACGAAGACCTCTTCAACGTCGGCGACGATCCGTACTCGACGCAACGGCCCGCAGTCTCGTCGCACCTCTGGCTTCAAGACGTCTCTGGCGGTGCTCCCGAACAACTCGTGCAAGGATCGTGGAGCGTCTTCCCCGACTCGCTCTCGTGGTCGCACGATGCGCGCTACATTGCGTTCACGTGGGAGCCCGACGGCCGCTTCGACAGCGTCTTGCTCGCGCGAGTCGCCGTGCTCGACGTCGCTTCTCGCAACGTCACGAAAGTCGATGCTCGCTGGAGCTGGCTCTCGCAGTTCTCGCCAACGGACGACGAGCTTGCCTATACGGCGGGCTCACACGACTCGGTCATCATGCAGAACGACCTCGACGTGTGGTCGCCGAACGCGGTTATGAAAGCGGCGGCGCCGGCACTCGATCGCAACGTCGCGTTCTTTGCATGGATGCCTTCCGGCGGTTTTATCGTCGCGGCCGACGACCACGTATCGCGCGCGCTCTGGCGCGTCTCCGCGGATGGTGCAGCGACGCGCGTCGCGCTCGGCGACCTGAACTTCAGCGGCGGAAGCGTCTCGCACGACGGTGCGATTGCGTTCAGCGGTGACACCTCCACGCGTCCGGATGAAGTTTACTATCTGGCACCTGGAAGCAGCACGCCAAAGCTCCTAACCGATTACAACGGCGACATTGCCGCACTCGATCTCGCTTCGACGAGGGAGTTTGCGTGGCGTAACGATGGCTTCGACGAAGACGGTGCGTTGACGTATCCGCTCGGCTATCAGCCAGGAAAGAAGTATCCGCTTGTTCTCGTCATTCATGGCGGGCCTGTCGACGAAGCCTCGCTGACGACGTTCGATCCGCTCGTGCAGCTTCTCGCGGCGCGCGGCTTCATCGTCTTACAGCCGAACTACCGCGG
>JASHPC010000223.1 GCA_030038335.1 Vulcanimicrobiota bacterium | reverse complement strand
TTCGTCGGCGGGGCCACGAAAGTGTACGGCGCATCGCTCTATCGTCTGCGTCCGCAAGACTTTGGCGAAGTACGGCACGTAGACGGCATCTCACCGGCGTGGCCATTATGCTACGACGATTTCGAGCCCTACTACACGAAGGCCGAATGGCTCTATCAGGTTCACGGAAACCACGGCGAAGATCCTACGGAAGGCTTTGCAAGCAAACCGTATCCTTGGCCTGCCATCTCACACGAGCCGCGCATCGCGCAACTCGTGAACGACCTGCGCAAGGCAGGGCATCATCCGTTTCACGCTCCGTGCGGCATCATGCTCGACGAAGCAGACCGTCCGCGAAGCACGTGCATCCGTTGTATCTGGTGTGACGGCTATCCGTGCCTGGTGCACGCAAAGTCCGACGCCGAGGTGCTTGCAGTGCGTCCGATTCTCGACATGCCGAACGTGACGCTGCTCGTGCGCGCGCAGGTGGTAAAGATCGAAACCGACGCGAGTGGGCGTAACGTCACGAAGGTCGTCGTCGATCGCGACGGTGTGCGAGAGGAGTACGGTACGTCTGTGGTTGCCGTCTGCGCCGGTGCTGCCAACACTGCGCGTCTGCTGCTTGCGTCGGCGAACGACAAGCATCCGCGCGGCTTAGCCAACGGATCCGATCAAGTCGGCCGCAACTACATGTTTCACAACTGCGCGGCAGTCATGGCGGTATCGCTCGAGCGCAATCCCACCATCTACCAGAAGACGCTCGCACTCAACGATTTCTATTTCGGCGAGAGCGGATTCGAGTTTCCCATGGGCAACATCCAGATGGTAGGCAAGTCGCTGCCGCCGATGTATCGCGGTGAGCGTCCGCGCGAAACGGCGTTGGCGCCCGAGTTTACGCTGCAAGAGCTTTCAGAGCACTCCGTCGACTTCTGGCTTACCACCGAAGACTTGCCGCTGCCGGAAAATCGCGTGACGCTCGGCTCCGACGGCATGACGCAGCTTTCGTACACGCCGACGAACCGTGCCGAGTTCGCTCGACTCTTCCATCGCCTCGAGAGCATGCTTGGCGACATCGGCATGCGCGAACACAAGCTGCTACGGCGAACGCACTACTTCGAGCAGGACGTTCCCGTCGCGGGCGTGGCGCATCAAGTTGGAACGTGCCGCTTCGGTACCGACCCGACGACGTCGGTTCTCGACCTCAACTGTAAAGCGCACGAACTCGACAATCTCTACGTGGTCGATACGAGTTTCTTCCCGAGCATCGGCGCCGTGAATCCCGCGCTGACGGCAATGGCCAACGCACTTCGCGTTGGCGAACATCTCATCCAACGCGTACGGGGTTAGTCCTTAGGGCCAGTGCTGGAGGCCGATGCCTGCAATCGTGCCATTCCTGTCGAGCTCAAGCGAGTAAACCATGATCCCCCTCTGAAAGTCAGCGCGATAGGTGTATGTCGTGACTGGAGGACGACGGTCCACCGCGATGAGACGAATCGCTCGCAACCGCCCTAACTTTCGCCCGAGATCGACGTATTGGTTGCCGATAACGTCTGGCAGATAGCGCGCGAAGTCGGCGCGAAGCGGCAAAGACGCGAACGCACCGCTGAGGAAGATGACGAGATCGCGACGGGCGCGCGCCGCTTGCGTGGGTTTCTCCGGAAGATATGCTTGCTGGGGTGCGGGCTCTGCAACGCCGTAGAGCGCGTACGTTATCGCGCGGACAACGGGAGCGGGCTGGAACGAGTCGCTATTGCCGAAGACGACGACCGCAACGCCGTCTTGCGGAATAGTGAAGTTGTCCGTGATGAATCCGGGCACGCCGCCGCTGTGTGCCACGGCCTTTCGCTTGAGAAACGTCGGGACCCCCAAGCCGAATCCGTAGCCCGTCGATTTCCCGTTCTTGAGCTTGGCTGGAGTGGACATCTGCGCGAACGATGACGGCGACACGACCTTGCCGGAATCGAGCGCAGCGTCCCAGCGTGCGAGATCGGCGGCGTCGGCGTCGAGACCTCCGGCGGCCCAAGCCCAGCCCCAGTTCCAATCGGAAGTATGGATGGCGGGCTCGAACGGAAGGCTCGAATATCCCATTGCAGCATCGTGGTGAACGAGCAGAGGATTCCAGAAACGTATGTGACTGAGACCGAGTGGCCTCAGCAGACGATCGGTGACGAACTCTTCGTACGGCTCTCCGGTCACCCTTTGAACGACCATGCCGAGCAGGATGTAGTTCGTGTTGCTGTATTCCCAATCCGTGCCCGGTGCGAATGCCAGTGGTTCACTTGCAATCGTCGCAACGATTCTCGAGGGCGTCGTCGGCAGCTTTGATGCCGCATCGAAGCTCTCCAACTCGGTGTAGCCCGGGATGCCGGACGTATGCGTGAGCAGCTCGCGCAACGTGACCTCGTTCGCGTGCGGGGCGTTTGGCAGATACGTTGCGAGCTTGTCGTCGATATTGAGGCGACCGGCTTGCTGAAGAAGCATGATCGAAGATGAAGTGAACTGCTTCGTAATCGAGCCGATGCGAAAGCTGGTCTCCGCATCAACTGGAAGGTTGTCGTCAACGCTGCGTTTCCCAAAGCCGCGCGCGTAGACGACGTGGCCGTGCTCGGAAATCGCGACCGCGATTCCCGGAACGTTTTGCTCGTGCAGCGCGCGCGTCGCGATTACAGCGATGCTCTTCTCTAAGCCCCGTGTCATCGGGCGCGGTCCTACGCCAAGCAGCGTCAGCGCCAAAAGAAAGGCACACGACGTTACCATAAGGTTTTCAGGATGCGGTGCAGGACGCGCAGCGTCCTTCGAAGGTCACGCGCTCGCTTTCGATCGTGAGGCCGTGACGTCGCGCCAACTCTTTGAGCGTGCGCGAAGGAATCGCATACGAGACATCCGAGATTTCGCCGCACGAGGTGCAACGGAAATGGGCGTGATGCGGTCCGGACGGTTCGTAGGTCGCGGCATCTTCACCCGGCACGTAGAGCTCGGAGATCAGGCCGAGATCGCGAAGGCGCTCGAGGCCGCGATACACCGTCGAGAAGCCGATACCAGGCCGGCGCTTGAGCGCTTTTGCATAGATGTCCGAAGGCGTGAGGTGCCGGCCGATGCCGCTCTCTTCGACGATCCGGTAAATAAGCGCATAGTTTTTTGGAAGCGCCCGAGGGCTATTGACGTTAGGCATCGGTGGCAGGATACTGCATATGAGAGTCATATTCACTCTTGCGGCCACGCAGTCCCTTTCATTTGGAGAAGCAGAGATGGAAAACACGATCGTAGAGCTTTCTGATAGCCAGCAGGGCAAGTGCCCGGTAGACGGGACGCACAAACACGTTCCTCTGCGGCCCCGTCTGAACATCGACTGGTTTCCCGAGTTGCTGGACCTGTCGGTGCTCCACCATCCGTCAGCGCTCGCAAACCCGATGGGCGCCGACTACGACTACGCTCGTGAGTTCAAGAGCCTCGACCTCAAAGAGGTCAAGGCGGACATCGTCAAGGCGTTGACCACGTCACAGGATTGGTGGCCGGCCGACTATGGACACTACGGCCCGCTCATCATTCGTATGGCGTGGCACGCTGCCGGCACGTATCGCATCGGCGACGGCCGCGGCGGAGCCGGCGCAGGCGAGCAACGTTTCGCGCCGCTAAACAGCTGGCCGGATAATGCAAACCTCGACAAGGCACGTCTACTTCTTTGGCCGATCAAGCAGAAGTACGGACGCAAACTCTCGTGGGGCGACCTCATGGTGCTCGCGGGAAACTGCGCGCTGGAATCGATGGGATTCAAAACCTTTGGATTTGGCGGCGGTCGCGTCGACGCATGGGAGCCAGACGAGAATATTTACTGGGGCCCGGAAGAGACGTGGCTCGAGGACAAACGCTATACCGGCGAACGCGATCTCGAAGAACCGCTCGCGGCCGTACAGATGGGTTTGATCTACGTGAATCCCGAGGGTCCGAACGGTAAGCCCGATCCGCTCGCCGCGGCGGTCGACATTCGTGAGACCTTCGCGCGCATGGCGATGAACGACGAAGAGACGGTCGCGCTCATTGCTGGAGGACATACGTTCGGCAAAGCGCACGGCGCGGCAGATCCGAGTCAGTACGTCGGATTCGCGCCGGCCGGCGCCGGAATAGAAGAGCAGAATCTCGGCTGGCGCAACACCTATGGCAAAGGGAACGCCGGCGATACGATCACGAGCGGCCTCGAGGGAGCTTGGACGACGACGCCGACGCGCTGGAACGGCGAGTATTTCTACAATCTATTCCACTACGAGTGGGAGCTGACGAAGAGTCCGGCCGGCGCGTACCAGTGGGTGCCGAAGGACGGCGCCGGTGATAACACGGTTCCCGACGCGCACGACCCGTCGAAGAAGCATGCGCCGGTGATGTTCACGACCGATCTCGCGTTGAAGGTAGATCCAGTTTACGGCCCGATTTCGAAGCGCTTCTACGAGAAGCCGCAAGACTTCGCCGATGCTTTTGCAAAGGCGTGGTACAAGCTTACGCATCGCGACATGGGTCCGATCTCGCGCTACCTCGGCCCCGAAGTCCCGTCCGAACCGCTCATCTGGCAAGATCCCGTTCCTGCCGTCGGTCATCCGTTGATCGACGAGCGCGACGTAGCCGCACTCAAGAGCCGCATCTTGGCATCCGGGCTCACCGTATCGGAGCTGGTCACGACTGCGTGGGCGTCGGCATCGACGTTCCGCGGAACGGATAAGCGCGGAGGCGCGAACGGTGCGCGCATCCGGCTCGCGCCGCAACGAGACTGGGCAGTGAATCAGCCGGCAGAGCTGGCTAAGGTGCTGCAGGCGCTCGAGAAAGTTCGAGATGAGTTCAATGCAACGCTGTCGGGAGGCAAGAGCGTCTCACTCGCCGACGTCATCGTGCTCGGAGGGTGCGCTGCGATCGAACAGGCTGCAAAGAGCGCCGGCCACGACGTGAAGGTGAACTTTACGCCCGGTCGCACGGATGCGACCCAGGAGAACACGGACGCGCATTCCTTCGCCGTGCTCGAGCCGCGAGCCGACGGATTCCGCAACTACATCGGCACGTCGCACTCGCGCTCGCCAGAGCAGCGTCTCGTCGACCGCGCGCAACTGCTTACGCTAACAGCGCCTGAGATGACGGCGCTCGTCGGCGGGTTGCGAGCACTCGGCGCGAACGCCGCAGGATCGAAGCACGGTCTCCTCACGAAGCGGCCGGGAACGCTGACGAACGATTTCTTCGTCAACCTCCTCGACACGTCGACGAAATGGCAGCCTGGTGGCGACGTGTACACGTACGAAGGACGCGATCGGCGCACGGGCGAGTTGAAGTGGACGGGCACGAACTGCGACCTCGTCTTCGGGTCGAACTCTCAGCTCCGCGCGATCGCAGAGGTGTACGCAATCGAAGACGATCACTTCGTCCGCGACTTCGTCGCAGCGTGGGAGAAGGTGATGAATCTCGATCGCTTCGAGCTTGCGGCAACCTAGCCGTGTAAGGCGCGGCTGAGCGCGGTCGGCGTCATCCCAGTATAGCGGCGCACGCAGCGCGCTAGGTGACTCTGATCCGCGAAGCCCGCCTCTTGCGCGACGTCGCAGAGTCTCGTCGCTCCGCGCGAGAGCATCGATATCGCGTGCTGAATGCGCCGCCGCAGCACGTACTGGTGCACCGACGTTCCCGTTGCACGGCGGAAGAGCACGGTGAGATGCGAGATGCTGATGCCGGCGATCTGCGCGAGCTCCGGCAAGGAAAGGTCGTCGGCGATATTCGAGCCGATGTAGCGTTGGATGCGATCGAGCTGTCCTGGTGAGAGACGTGCGCGGGACTTAGATCCGTAACCGGCGTCCATAGCACGATTGTGAGTTGCAAAGTGGCGGCCTACAAGGTCCATTTTCGGCTGCGCTATGGTACCATTTTGCCGTGGCGAAGACGGCGTGGGAGAGCGACCTCTCCTTGCACATCGATCGCTCGGGCGGTGAGCCGCTGAGCAGGCAAATCTACGCGGCAGTTGCGCGCGCGGTCTTGGACGGCGATCTGCTCCCCGGATCGCGGCTACCCTCGGCACGCCGGCTCAGCGGCGATCTGGGCGTCGCGCGCAATACCGTGAACATCGCGTACGATCAGCTCAGCGCCGAAGGCTACATCGAGCGTATCGTTGGATCGGGGTCTCGCGTCTCCAACGCCGTGCACGTGCCGTCGGCGCCGGCGACGGTGCGGCCGAGCGCAAGACAGCGGCGTCCACACCTCTCGAAACGAGGCGTGCGCATCGCAGATGCGGCGCTCGCGGTCGGACGCGACGAGTTGGGAGCGCCGAGCATCGGTGCGCCGGCGCTCGATGAGTTTCCGCGACGGCTCTGGAGACGTGTTCTCGCGCAGCAGCTAGAGCATCTGTCGATTGCCGAACTCGGATACGGAACCGGAAATGGCTACGCTCCGCTGCGCGCGCACGTCGCCGAGTATCTCGCTCGTACGCGACACATGGGCGTTACCGCATCGCAGATTATCATTGTTGCCGGTGCACAGCAGGCGCTCGACCTCAGCGCGCGTCTTCTCATCGATCGCGAGGACCGCGTGCTCTTCGAAGAACCAGGCTATCCCGGCGCGCGAGCAGCGTTTCTCGCTGCCGGCGCGCGTCTCGTGCCCGTGCGCGTCGACGACGAAGGAATGGATATCGCCTCCATTCCACGGATGAAGCGCCCGGCACGCCTTGCGTACACGACGCCCGCGCACCAATTTCCCTTGGGTCCGACGCTCGGCTTGTCTCGGCGTCTCGCGCTCCTCGAATGGGCCGAGTCAGCGAATGCATGGATCGTCGAAGACGACTACGACGGCGAGTTTCGCTACGCCGGAAATCCTCTGTCGGCGTTATCTTCGCTCGATAGAAGCGGTCGCGTGATCTACGTCGGAACGTTCAGCAAAATTCTGTCGCCGGCGCTTCGCATCGGCTTCATGGTGTTGCCGGAGGCGCTGCGAGCGCGCGTCGAGGCCGTGCGCGGGTACGTCGACCGGCACTCCGCGCTGCTCGAACAAGCGGCGCTTGCGGCGTTCATGAGCGAGGGCCACCTCGCGCGACACATCGTGAAAATGCGCGCCATCTATTCAGTGCGGCGCGCCGCCGCTCTGCGTGCCTTTCGCATGCACGCTTCGGACCTCGTCGACGTCACCGTTCCCGAGACGGGGCTTTACGTCGTCGCACGCTTCCGCGTCGGTGTCGACGATCGCGTTGCCGCGCGCGTTGCGAGAGAACGCGGTCTCGCCGCAATGCCGCTGTCGAGTTACTATATCGGCGGGTCTGCGGCATCGGGGCTTCTCGTGTCATTTGCGAATCTTCGCGATGCGCCGGGAGTCGTGCGCAGCGCAATGAACGCAATCCGAAAGGCTGCCTCCTCGCTCGCGCTCGTCTAGAAAAAACGGATTCAAAGAGTCGAGCGGGATGCGCTTTGCGGTCATCGAAACTCATCGCATGTTCCGTAACGCGATGCTTTCGATCGTCGCCGTCGCAGCGCTGGCGCTTACCGCGCCGGCGCGCGCCGACGAAACCGCGACGTGCAATGGCGCGCTGTCGGCAAGTGAAACGGCTTTCGTGCAAGGCGTGCAACGCGATCTCACGATGCGTTTTCCGCACGCGAGCGACGCCATGAAGGCTGGATACGTCCGCTATACGAACCCCGACGACACGGGCGCGATTAGCTATGCGAACGACCATTGGACGTCGGATCCGACGCATCCGAGTCAACTCTTTTACGACGTAAACGGAAACTTGCTGGGAGGCGACTTTTCGGTCCCGCGCCCGAACGGCGAACCGCGCCCGCAGGTGTGGGGCGTCAATCCGTGCCGATGGTTCGAGTTCAACGGGCACGTGCACTTCGTGCTTCACGATCCAAGCACCGGTAAGACGTACTACGATCAGTGGATATGGAACAACGATTGGGTGAGTGACGGCGGCAGCCTGTCGAACCCTTCGCCGGATACGCTCGTGAAACTCGGCCGCGTGCCGAGCACGAACGACGTCGTCGCGATCTTCGAACTGCCGACGATCTGGGACTTGATCGTTTGGGTCAAGCCCCACTCGCCAAATCAGCTTTTCTGGTAGCGGCGGAATACAAGGCATAGCGCCGAACCACTCTGGCGCATGCGCGCTCGAGCCGCACTCATCTCCGTGCTCGCACTCGCGAGCGTCTACGCTCTCGCGCGTGCCTCATCGGCGTTCGATCCAGCTCCGTATCTGCACGCACAGCGTCTCGTCGACGTCGGCGGGCGCACGTTGAATCTCTACTGCACCGGACACGGTTCGCCGACTGTCGTCATGGATGCCGGACTGGGAGATACGACCTTTACGTGGCGCTACGTCCAGCCGACGCTGTCGCGCACGACGCGCGTCTGTTCGTACGATCGCGCCGGAATGGGATTCAGCGACGTCGCTGCAGCCCCGCGTGATGCCGCGGCGGTCGTATCAGACCTTCATGCGCTCTTGCACAATGCAGGAATCGCGCCTCCGTACGTGCTCGTCGGACACTCGATCGCGGGGCTCTACGTGCGGCTCTTTGCTAATCGCTACCCACGTGAAGTCCGCGCAATGGTTCTCGTCGATCCGTCGTTTCCGTTTCAAGAGCGCGTGTTCTTCCGGGCCGCGCCAGCGTTTGCAAAGCGATACGTCGTTGCGACTACCTCCGCGGCGCTGCAGTGCGTGCAAGCCGCGCGCTCGGGAACCTATACCGCTGCGGAGCGCGCACGGTGCTCGGCGATCCAAGCATCGGTACCCGAGATGTGCGCTCGAGGACGATCGGATTGCATGCTCGCGCATCTCCTCGAGCGCCAGGCTGCGTCCTATCGCACGTCGCTAGACGCATGGCTCGAGATGCGCGCGATCCCCATCAGCTCCGAGGAAGTTCAGCGCTCGCAGAGCTCGTATGGCGCTATGCCGCTCGTCGTGCTGACGTCGACGGCCCTCGAGAGCCTGCCCGTATCGAAGGCGGAACGCAACGCGGCGTGGCGCGTTTGGGACGACGCGCACGACAAGATCGCAGCACTGTCGACGCGCGGATCGAACGTCGTCGTACACGGATCGGGACACTACATACAGG
>JASHPC010000222.1 GCA_030038335.1 Vulcanimicrobiota bacterium | reverse complement strand
CCCTTTCCGCTCATCCTGAGAACGTCATCGAGCGTCACCGCGTGAGGTCCACGCGACTCGACGATCATCTCTCCCATCGAAGGGCCGTACCATTCGGCGATCGGGCGGAGTTGCGGCTTGCGCTCCCATCCTGTCGGCGGTTGGAGTGCGTCGAGGTCTGCCGTTGCCGACGGACACAGCACACGCAAAAAGTGTTCTTCCGTCGCGGGACCTACGTGCGCGTACATGATGAGCGTCGTCGAGCCCTTCCCATTCTCCATGAGAAGCTCGGTTTTCATGGGATGCGTTCCGGCGAGGATGCCGCCCTGAAAAGTAAAGACTCTCCCTTCGGCGCCGCAAAGACGCACCGCCACGACCGCGTAATGGAAGTTCCGCGCGTTGCTGCTGCCGACGACTGACGAGAGCATGCTCTTCAGCAACGGTCCCAAGGCTTTGTCCATCGTCGCCGTCGTTGCCGCTGAGAACAACGACGGCAAACGAAAAAGCATGATCGACGCGGACGTCGGAGCTTTGGCGGATTGCCATGCGACGGGTGCGGTAATGAGATACGGCGGCACAGCCGTCCAGCCGGGGGGAGGCATAAAGGCGCTCGCCGCCGGCGACGGGGAGATCGTCGGTGAAGGAAGCGGGGAGGGCGACGTCAGCAGAGCTGCTGCGAGAGCAAGAAATTGCATGAAACTATCGTGGTCGCTCTGCTTCGAACGCCGCGAGCGCGCGATCCATTTCGTCGCGAGTTAGCTTCGCGCTCATCTGCACGCGCACGCGCGCAGTGCCTTCCGGAACGACTGGATACCCAAATCCCGTCACGAAGACGCCGCGCTTGAGGAGCGCATCGCTCATCGAGATGGCGGACGCAGTCTCTCCGACGATGATAGGAATGATCGCGCTCTCTCCCTCGAGCGGCTTGTATCCGATCCGTTGCAGGCCCTTGCGGAAGTACGCGACGTTCTCGCGCAGTCGCTCGACGAGATCTGGATGCTCATCGAGGTAGTCAATCGCGGCAAGCGCGCTGCAGGCAACCGTTGCGGGCAGCGCGTTCGAGAACAACTGCGGCCGCGAGCGCTGAATCATCGTATCGACGAGCGCATCGCTGGCTGCAATGAAGCCGCCGGCTGCGCCGCCGAGCGCCTTCCCGAGCGTTCCCGTGATGACGTCGATCTGTCCCGTTAGACCGTAGTGCTCGATCGTTCCTCGGCCCGTCTTTCCCATGACTCCGGTTCCGTGAGAGTCGTCGACGACGACGATCGCGTCGTACCGTTTTGCGAGCTCGACGATCTCGGGAAGCTTCGCGAGATCGCCTTCCATCGAAAAGACGCCGTCCGTCGCAATTACGATAGGAAACGATCCGGAGACGGCACGGAGCTTCGCTTCGAGCTCGCTCATGTCGCTGTGACGATAACGCTCGCGTCGCGCTTTACTGGCTAGACGAACGCCGTCGATGATCGACGCATGGTTCAGCTCGTCTGAGACGATTGCCGAGCCTTCGTTGCAGATCGTTGGAAAGAATCCGGTATTCGCGTTCCAGCACGAAACGTATGTGAGTGCCGCCTGCGTGCCGAGAAACGACGCGATCCGTTCTTCGATCGCGCGATGAATGTCGAACGTTCCGCAAATGAAGCGCACAGAGGCCGTGCCTGCGCCGTAACGCTCGAGACCGCGCTTCCCCGCTTCGACGACCTCCGGCTCGTCGGCAAGGCCGAGATAGTTATTCGAGGAGAGCACGATGACGTCACCTGCCTCCTCCATGTGCACCTCGGGCGCCATCGGCGTCGTGATGTGCCGCAGGTGCTTATACGTGCCGGCCGCTTTCAGTGCGTCGAGTTCCGCCGTCAGCTTTGCCTCGAATCGTTGGTTCATCGCGTCTCCATTCTATGCGCTCGCCACGTTCAGCACGATTTTCGCCGCGGCTCCCGTTCGCATAAGCTCGAAGGCCTTGTCGTACTCCTCGAACGGCAGCTCGTGCGTGATGATCGGTTTCAAATCCACGCGGCCGCTTTTGACGAGCGCCTGCGTCTGGTACCACGTTTCGAACATCAATCGCCCGTTGACGCCGAGCACCGTGAGCCCTTTGAAGATGATGCGCTCGGCAAGATTGAGATTCACGTTGTCGCCGGGAATGCCCAGCAGCGCCGCAGTGCCGCCGTTGCGCACCATCTGTAGCCCGCTATCGATTGCGGCAGCGCTCCCTGACATCTCGAGTAGAACGTCGGCACCGTCGCCGTTCGTCAAGTCCCGCACTTCTTCTACCAAACCCGGCTTACTAGCGAGAAAAGCATAGTCCGCGCCGAGCCGTTTTGCGAGATCGAGCTTTGCCGGGTTAACGTCGATTGCGAAGACGGTCGCGGCTCCGGCAGCGCGTGCAACCGGTATTGCCATCAATCCGATGGAACCGACGCCGGTGATGACGACGCTGCGCGTGCTGACGCCGGCAGCCATGACCGTGTGCACCGCGTTCCCGAGCGGATCGAAAACGGCGGCAACGGCGTCGGGAACAGCCGGATCGAGCTTCCAGACGTTGTATTCCGGCATCGCGATGTATTCGGCAAACGAGCCGTCGCGGTCGACACCGATGATCTTCACGCGCTCGCAGATATGCGCCTGACCGGTCCTGCAGAGCAAACACGTGAGATCGGCGACGTGACCCTCTGCGGAGACGCG
>JASHPC010000221.1 GCA_030038335.1 Vulcanimicrobiota bacterium | reverse complement strand
AACGCGGTTGGGAACCGGGAGCGATCCAGGCAAAGCGAAGCACACCGGACAGACGTTCGTGTTCGGCTCGCTTCCAAAGGTGTTCGCACAGCCGCAAAACATCTTCGTCTTCGTCTTGAGCTCGACGTGACACTCGATGCCGATAACGGCCTCGTAGCCCGACGCGCTCATCGGCGTACCTCGAGCCGCGGCGCATGCCGTCCCGCATGGCGCGTCGTGCGCTCGTACGCGTGCGCGGCGCCCAGGAGCACGGCCTCTGCAAAGTGCGGCGCGCAGAGTTGGAGACCGACCGGAAGCGTCGCACTCCCTTCCTCGACCCAGCCGCACGGCACGGAGAGCGCCGGCAGCCCGGCAAGCGACATCGGTATCGTGTAGTAGTCCATGAGGTACATGCTGTACGGATCGCTCTTTGCGCCGAGCGCGAATGCCGGGCAACTCGTCGCTGGACTCGCAATGAGGTCGCAGCGTTCGAACGCACTCGCGAAGTCACGCGCGACGAGCGTGCGCGCCTTCTGTGCGCGCACGTAGTACGCGTCGTAGTAGCCGCTCGAGAGCGCGTACGTTCCGATGAGCACGCGGCGCTTGACCTCCGGTCCGAATCCGGCGGCGCGCGTTCGCTCGTACATTCCGTTGACGTCATCGGCAGCGACCTGCAACCCGTAGCGAACGCCGTCGAAGCGCGCGAGATTCGCCGAGCACTCCGCGGGAGCGATCAGGTAGTACGTCGCGATGCCGTAATCTGCCGTCGGAAGCGCTACGTCGACGAGCGTTGCGCCGAGTTCTTCGAGATCGCGGTACGCGCGCTCGTACGCCGCGCGCAGGGGCGCGTCGAGCTTGTCGAGCGAGAACTCGCGCACGATGCCGATGCGCATGCCGCGCAAATTGTCGCGCAGCGCCGTCGCGGTACGCTCCAGGGGCCGGTCGAGTGACGTCGAGTCGCACGGATCGTGCCCAGCCATCGCGTCGTAGGCCAGGGCAGCGTCTTCCACGCTCCGCGTCAGCGGCCCGATCTGGTCCAAGCTCGATGCAAACGCGACGAGACCGTATCGGGAGACGCGCCCGTACGTCGGCTTGAACCCGACGAGATTGCAAAACGCACCGGGCTCGCGAATAGAGCCGCCGGTGTCGCTACCCATGCCGATAGCGGCCTCGCGCGCGGCTACCGCGGCAGCCGATCCACCGCTCGAGCCGCCGGGCACGCGATCGAGCGCGTACGGATTGCGCGTGACGCCCAGCGCGGAGTTTTCGCACGAGCTTCCCATCGCGAACTCGTCGAGATTCGTCTTGCCGATCGGCACGCAGCCCGCGTCGAGCAGTCGCTGGACGGCCGTCGACGTATACGGCGCCGTCCAGTTCTCGAGGATGCGGCTGCCGCACGTCGTTTTCGTGCCGATGAGACACATGTTGTCTTTGACGGCAAGCGGTACGCCGGCCAGCGGAAGTCCTTCACCCGCACCTACGCGCGCGTCCACGTTTGCTGCGACGGCTCGGGCGAGCTCGCCTTCGACGCGCAGATATGCGCCGACCGCGCCGTCCACCGCGTCAACGTGCCGCAAGAACGTCTCGGTGATTTCGCGTGCGGACGCGTCGCGCGCATTGACGGCGCGCGCGATTTCGGCGGCGGTGCTCTCCACCGAAAGGCTCACTCGGTGAGAATCCTCGGAACGCGCACGAACGCACCTTGCCGGTGCGGCGCAGCATCAAGCACCGTCTCGCGATCGAGCGACGGAACCGAAACGTCATCGCGCGTCACGTTGCGCGACTCGACGACTTGCGCGGTAGCGGGGACGGATGCGACGTCGAGCTTTCCGAGCGCGGCAACGTGCTCGAGCAGCGCGCCTAACTGGGCGCCGAAACGCTCCACTTCTTCGTCCGTCAGCGAAATGCGCGCCAGCGTCGCGACATATCGTACGTCGATCCTCTCCGCCACGTTATCTCTCTCGCTCCAAAACCACTAGTGTCTCTACATGACCCGTCTGGGGAAACATGTCGAACGGCTGAACGCCGCGCAGAGCGTAGCCGTTGGCCACGAGCGCCCGCAAATCCCGCGCAAGCGTCGCAGGATCGCACGACAGGTAACCGATGCGCGACACGCGAGCGCCGGCCACCGCCTGGAGCGTCACCTCGTCACTTCCCTTCCGCGGTGGATCCAAGAAAACAAGATCGCACGTTGCAAGAGCGGATCGCCCCGCCAACGATCGGACCCATTCGTCGGCGCGCCGCGCGGTGAAGGAGGCGCGCGACTCCAGATCGTTGAGCAGCGCGTTCGATCGCGCCTCGTCGATAGCGCGACGGCTCTCTTCGACGCCTGATACGCGAGCGCCGAGGCGTGCGAAGAGAAGCGAGAACGTGCCCATTCCGCAGTACAGGTCGACGACGCGACGCGCGTCGGCGAGATCGCGTTCGATGCAGGCGAAGATGCGGCCGACGATCGCCACGTTGATCTGAAAGAACGACGACGGCGAGACGCGGTAGCGAATGCCACCGATCTCTTCTTCGATCGTTTCGCTTCCAGCGAGGACGCGAGCACGCCGGCCGGCGATGGCGTTCGCGCTTGCAAGGTCGTACGTATTCACGAGTCCCACGGCGCCGGGCAATGCATCGACGACGCCTTGCGCATTGCGTTCCAGACCGGCTGATGCCGTTTCCGTGGTCACGGAAACAACGGCGTCGCCGCGGCTCGCGCTGCGCGCGATCACGTGACGCGCCTCCGCCAACAGAGCCGTTAGAGCCGCATCCGCAGGGGCTGCCAGCCGCCCGATATACTCGCTGAGCTGCGGAGCGACGATCGGGCATTCGTCGATCGGCACGACTTCGTGCGAGCGCGCTCGATAGAATCCCACGGCGGTATCTCGGAGATGACGATCGACGACGAGCGCGACTTTGTTGCGATAGGACCGGGCCGCGGGACTGCCGATCGTCTCGGCGATGCTCACGTTCGTCAGATCTCCGATGCGTTCCAGAGCCTCGCGGACGAGGTCGCGTTTCCAGCGCAGCTGCGCGTCGTACGACAGATGCTGCGTTTGACAGCCTCCGCAAGTCCCAAAGACTCGGCAGAACGGCTCGACGCGTTCTGGCGACGTCTCGACCAGCTGCAAGAGCTCGGCGACCGCATACGTCGCCTTGCGTACGGTGATGCGCACGCGAGCCCGTTCGCCTGGAAGCGGACCGAAACAGAACACGACGAAACCCGACGCTCGCGCAACGGCTTGGCCGTTCGCGAGGAGGTCTGTGAAGTGAAGCTCGAACTCAGTGCCGGGTGCCAGCGACGCGTTTCTGGAAGCGTTAGGCGCTGTTGCGTTGTTCGTCAAGCGTCTTGAGGAGCTGGTTTGCCTCGTCGATGAGTTCTTGGATGCGACGGCTCGTCTCGTCGGGTTGCGGGCGTCGTTGAACCATAACGAAACGTACCGCGACGACTGCAACGCCAACGGCAAGTCCGGCGGCGCCGATCCACAGCATGGTGCGCAAGTGTTCTTGACTGAGTTTCGCCAAGTAGTAACTCCCTCAATGACCGGGCAACCCTATCTCGCCCCTACCTGGGGTTCTTTCCGGTGATATCCAACCCCACCCTGTATCGCTGGGGCCAGCGCCTTCTCATCGGCGCCCTCATACTGTCGCTTTTCTTCCACTTCGCCGGCATCGTGATTTGGGGAATCGTCTCCGGTCGCTGGCAATGGCTGCGTCCGCAGCCGCCCGAGCCGATGATCGTCCTCTCCTCGTCGACGACGATTCAGCATCGCAGCGTGCCCGTTCCGTCGCAGCCCACCAATCGCTCCGAACCCCCCGTGCAACCGCGGCCTCCCACGCCCCCGCATCTCGCCGTCCAGCCTCAGCAAGCAACGGAACCGGCGCCGAACGCCCCCAACGTACACGCCGTTGCACCGGCAGGACGGCCTGAATTGACGTACACCGCTCCCTTGGCTCCTCCCAAGCCGCAGCAACACCACGTTTTCAAGGAGCGCATCGTGCCCCGTCGCGCGACGCCACTGACGTTTGCGCAGCGCTTGGCTCAGGAACAGCAGTCCTTTCAAAGGGAGGTCGCGCAGCTGCGCGCGCGCGACAATCCGCTCAGCGTTGCGACGATCCCACCGCGGCCTCCGTCTTCATATCAGCGCTCCTACCTAAACATCTCTGGCGTCGATCGGAGGGCGGAGAGTTTCGAAGGGTTGGTGACACCGGTTCGCACGTGGATGGAGAATGGCATGCGCTGCCACTACGCCATGTATGACGTACAGTATTCGAGCGGCGCGATGGATCAGGGAAACATTCCGTGGCCGCTCTGCTACCTACCGTCACGAGATCCGATGACGCTTCCCGACGGGACGCCGGTGCCGAACGGGTCGCCGGTACCGACCATCTTGCTCTATCCGATGGACGGCTACGTCTTGCCACCAGGGACGTTTCTTACGCAGTTCTTGCGGGGTCTCTACGA